>BJHC01000069.1 GCA_014191535.1 Cyanobium sp.
GGACCAGGGCCTCAGCACTGCCGTGGGCGATGAGGGCGGCTTCGCCCCCGATCTGGGCAACAACGAAGCCGGCGAGCTGCTGGTGCAGGCGATCGAGAAGGCGGGCTACCGCCCCGGTGACCAGATCTCCCTGGCCCTGGACGTGGCCAGCACCGAGTTCTTCAAGGACGGCCGCTACGCCTTCGCCGGCGGCAGCTACAGCAGTGCCGAGATGGTGGACCAGCTGGCCCAGCTGGTGAGCCGCTTCCCGATCATCTCGATCGAAGACGGCGTCGCCGAGGACGACTGGGAGGGCTGGGCCCTGCTCACCGAGAAGCTGGGCAAAACCGTGCAGCTGGTGGGTGACGACCTGTTCGTGACCAACAGCGCCCGCCTGCAGCGCGGCATCGACCTGGGGGTCGCCAACTCGATCCTGATCAAGGTGAACCAGATCGGCTCCCTCACCGAAACCCTGCAGGCGATCGATCTGGCGGGCCGCGCCGGCTACACCAGCGTGATCTCGCACCGCTCCGGCGAAACCGAAGACACCACCATCGCCGACCTGTCGGTGGCCACCCGCGCCGGCCAGATCAAAACCGGCTCCCTCAGCCGCAGCGAGCGCGTGGCCAAGTACAACCAGCTGCTGCGCATCGAGGACGAACTGGGCAGCCAGGCCGTCTACGCCGGCGCCGAAGACCGGGGCCCCCGGGGGAAAGCCTGATCGGCCTGATCAGACTCAGGCGCCGGCGCCGGGCAATTTGTCGATGCGGCCGTCGCGCTTGATGCGGGCCTGCAGCTTCAACCAACTCAGACCCACCGGCAGCCCTAGCACCAGGGGAACGGCCGTCAGCGCCGGCCGCACACTCGAAGCCAACAGGGCTGCGGCCACCGCCAGGGCCCCCAGCAGCACCGCCTGACCTGCACTCTGTTGGCTCAGGGCGAGGCGGCGCAGCAGACGGTCGGTTTCGCCGGCGCGGATCTGCACCTGCAGGTCACCCTGTTCAATGCGGGCCAGGCTCTCCTCCAGCCGTTGGGGCAGCCCCAGGGCTCGGCTGCCCACCTCCACCGCCTGGCGGCCCAGCTGGTTGAGCAGATCGTTGGGGGTGTTGCCACTGGCACTCATCAGCGGAAGCAGGTAGGGGCGGGCAATCGCCACGAGGCTAAAGCTGGGATCGAGGCTGCGGCCGACCCCCTCGAAGGTGGAGAGGGCCCGCATCACGAAAATGAGTTCGGGGGGCAGGCGGAAGGGCTGGCCGTAGACCAGGTCGTAGAGGTCACCAGAGAGTTTCTCCAGCACGTTGGCGGTGCAGGGGGGCGTCAGGGCTTCGGTGAGCATCACCCGCACCAGGCGGCGCACGGGGCCGGGATCGATGTCGGCGGCGATCACCCCAGCGGCCTGCAGCTCCCGCACCAGGCCACCGGCATCCCTTGCGGCGGCAGCGGTGACCATCCGGCCCAGGCGGCTGCGCAGCCGCTGGGAGAGGCTGCCCACCATGCCGAAGTCGTAGTAGATGAGCGCCCCGTCCCGGGCCACCGCCAGGTTGCCGGGGTGGGGATCGGCGTGGAAGAAGCCAAAGCGCACCAGCTGCTGCAGGTAGCTGGCGGCTCCTTTTTCCGCGATGGCCGCCGGGTCGATGCCCGCCTCGAGGATCGCCTCACGGTCGGTGATCTTGATGCCGGGCACGTAATCCAGGCAGAGCACCCGACGGGTGGTGAGCTCCCACACCACCGCCGGGATGCGGATGCCGGGGTCGTCGAGGAATTGCTGGCGAAAGCGGGCGGCATGCTCCGCCTCCAGCCGGAAATCCAGCTCCCGCAGCAGCACCCGCCGGCACTCCTGGGCGATCGACACCCAGTCGCGGCCTGCCCCCCAGCGGGGGTGGCGCTGCAGCAGCACCGCCACCTGCTGCATCACCTCCAGGTCGAGCCGGAACAGCCTCTCCAGGCCAGGGCGCTGGATCTTGAACACCACCTGGCGACCGCTGCGCAGGCTGGCGCGGTGCACCTGGGCCAGGCTGGCGGCGCCCAGGGGCTCGGGCTCGATGTCCACGATCTCGGCGCAGCGGCTGCCCAGCTCCTGCTCCAGCAGGGTCTGGGCGGTGTCAAACGGGAAGGCGGGAACGCTGTCCTGCAGACGGGAGAGCTCCTCCACCCAACTGGCCGGCAGCACATCGGGCCGGGCGGACAGCAGCTGGCCCAGCTTGATGAAGGCCGATCCAAAGTCCAGCAGCTGGCCCGTGAGCCAACGGGCGCGGCGACGCTGGCGGCGCGCCCTTCGCTCCGGCGTGATGCCGCCCGGATAGCTGAAGGCACGGCCATCCCACCAAAGCCACGCCACCAGCAGCAGCACCGCCCGCCAAATGCGCAGCGCCCTGCCGATGTTGCGCAGCCTCAACCACAGCCCAGGGGGCATCAGGGCTGATCCTCCAGACGGCGGGTGAGCCTGGCCACCTGGGCCCGCAAGGCATCGATCTGGAGCTGGGGATCACCGCTGGGGGCAGAACCCGCGGCGGATGGGCTGGGGCTCACCACGGTGGCCTGGGCATCGCTAGGGCCTTCCTCCTCCGGGGTCTCACCGCGCTCCAGGCGCTCCGCCTCGAGCTCCACCTCCTCCCGGAACAGCTCCCACTCCTGCCGCAGACGATCCGGGGCGTCCTGGGCGAGCACCGCCAACTCAGCGGCGGCATCGGCCAAGCCGCTGCCCAAGCGGGCCGTGAGGCGGTTCAAAGCGGCCTGCACCAGGGTTTGCGGTTGGGTCATGGTGCTCAGCGCGGCAGGGCAGGGGGAGCGGTGGGCCCATTGGGCGAGCTCTCGGGCAGGGCGGGTGCCGGTGGGCCCTCGAGGGGCTGCTCCGGCAGTGGCTGCAGCTGATCCGCCTGACGCAGCTCTGCCTCCAGACGACGGGCCTCCTCCGCCTGACGCTTGGCCTGCTCCTGCTGCTGGCGTTGCAACTCCTGCAGTTCGAGATCGGCACGGATCTCCGCCTCGGCATCGCCGAAACGCAGCCGCAGGCTCTCGAGGCTGGTGCCGGGGAACACCTGCACATCGAAGCCGTTGCCGAAACGAATCAGCTCACCGACGTTGAGCGCCAGCAGCCGCTGGGTCACGCCATAGGTCAGGGCGAAGCAGAACCCCGTCACCAGGGGCCCGACCCAAATGGGCCTGGGTTGCTGGCCGGGCTGACGTTGTTGACCGGGCTGACGTTGTTGGGTGGGGCTCTGCGGCGATGGCATGGCGCTAGCTCGGGCCTGGGCCATCTGCGGGGGGCCTGATGGACACAACTCTAGGCAGCGCCTAGGTGGTGTAGTCGGCGTTGATGCGCACGTATTGGTCGGAGAGATCGCAGCCCCAAGCGCGGCCCTGGCCGGGGCCCTCACCCACCTGGAGGCGGATCTGCACCGTGTCGTCCTGCAGGTAGGCACCGGCGGCGCGGTCCCGCAGGTAGGCGGACGCGGCGGGGCGGTCGAACACCAGCGGCTGACCGCCGGCCATCAGCTGGTGGGGCCCGAGCCACAGGGCCACCGCATCGGGCTGGAAGGGCACGCCGGCGCGGCCGGCGGCGGCCACGATGCGGCCCCAGTTGGGATCCCGCCCATGCACGGCGCACTTCACCAGCGACGACCCACAAACGGTGCGGGCGATGGCGCGGGCACCGGCTTCGGTGGCGGCCCCCTCCACCTGCACCTCGATCAGACAGGTGGCCCCTTCCCCATCGCGGGCGATCGCCTTAGCCAGGTGCTGCGACACCGCCGTCAGGCCGGCCTCCAGCGCCTCAAAGTGCTCGGGGCCCAGGGGTGGGCCGGCGGCAAAGGCCAGGTAGGTGTCGTTGGTGCTGGTGTCGCCGTCCACCGTGATCGCGTTGAAGGAACGCTCCACGGCCCGGCTCACCATCGCCTGCCACACATCGGCCGGCACACCGGCATCACAGCTGAGGTAGCCCAGCATGGTGGCCATGTTGGGGTGAATCATTCCCGACCCCTTGGCCATGCCGCCGATGCGCACGGGGCGGCCACCAAGGTTGGCCTCGAGGGCGATCTGTTTGTCGATCAGATCCGTGGTGAGGATGGCGGTGGCGGCGGCGCTGCCCCCTTCAGGCCCCAGGGCCGCCACCAGGGGATCGAGCCCCGCCAGCAGGGTGTCCATCGGGATCGGCACACCGATCACCCCGGTGGAGCAGATCAACACCTCCTCAGCGGCCACCCCGAGCCGGTCGGCCAGGGCCTGGGTGGCCCGCTGGCTGTCGATCAGGCCCCGGTCGCCGGTGCAGGCATTGGCCTGGCCGGAATTGGTGAGCACGGCCCGGGCATGGCCGCCGCTGGCGGCCAATCGCTCAGCGCAGAGGTCCACGCAGGCGGCCCGCACCAACGAGGTGGTGAAGGTGCCGGCGCACACGGCCCCCTCCGGTGCCAGCAGCAGCGAAAGATCGGGCTTGCCGGAGGCCTTCAGGCCGGCGGTGACGGCGGCGGCTTGAAACCCCCGCGGGGCGGTGACCCCACCGCTGATGGGCTGCCAGGTGATCGACACGACGGCGCGATGGCTGGAGCAATCCTGCCGCTTCTGCGGTGCGCCATCCCTAGGTTGCACAGCAGAGCCAACCCGCATGCCCCATGTCCCAGCCGCCAGGACCGCGCTGGCACGGCGGCCAACGCCGCATCGGGCTCACCGGCGGCATCGCCAGCGGCAAGAGCACCGTGGGGCGCTGGCTGGAGCAACGGGGGCTGCCGCTGTTGGATGCGGATCGCTTCGCCCGCGAGGCCCTGGCACCCGGCAGTGCCGGGGCCCGGGCGGTACTGCAGCGCTACGGCACGGCGGTGCGTGCTCCGGGCAGCACCACCAGCTCGGCCGAACTCGACCGCAGCGCCCTCGGGCGGATCGTGTTCGACGACCCCAGCGAACGCCTCTGGCTGGAACAACTCGTGCATCCGCTGGTGCGCCAGCGCTTTGACGACGCCCTGCAGCAGCTGGCGGCGGCACCGGCGGTGGTGCTGATGATCCCGCTGCTGTTTGAAGCGGGCCTGGAGGGGCTGTGCAGCGAGATCTGGCTGGTGGATTGCGAGCCGGCCACGCAGTTGCAGCGGCTGATGGGGCGCGACCAGTTGCGCGAAGCGGATGCTCGCGCCCGCTTAGGCGCCCAATGGCCCCTGGAGCGCAAACGGCCCCTGGCGGATCGGCTGATCGACAACCGCGGTGGCCCGGAAGCCCTGGAGCCCCAGCTGGTGGCCGCCCTGGCGGTGGGGCTCAGCCCTGGAGCTTCTGGTTGAGGATCTGGTTGGCCAGCTTGGGGTCGGCCTTGCCGCCGGTTTTCTTCATCAGCTGCCCCACGAAGAAGCCCTGCAGCTTGGTCTTGCCGCCGCGGAAGGCCTCCACCTCCTCGGGATGGGCCGCCAGCAGCTCCTCCACGATGGCCGTGATCGCAGCGGGGTCGCTGATCATTCCCAGGCCGCGCTGCTCCACGATCGCCTTGGGGGAACCGCCCTGCTCCAGCAGCTCCGGCAGGATCTCCTTGGCGATCTTGCCGCTGATGGCGCCGCCATCGATGAGTTGCACCATCTCGGCGAGCTGTTCGGGGCGGAACGGCAACGTGGCGTAGCTGAGCCGATTGGCATTCACATGGGCGGCGATGTCGCCGGTGATCCAGTTGGCCAGGCCCTTGGGATCGGCGCCGGCGGCCACGGCCGCCTCGAAGTACTCAGCCATGGGGTGCTCATCGGTGAGCACCCGGGCGTCGTAGGGGGAGAGCCCCAGGGTGTCGGCATAGCGGTGGCGCTTGGCGGCGGGCAGCTCCGGCAGCTCGGCGCGCCAGGACTCCCGCTGGGCGGGACTCACCTCGATCGGGCCCAGGTCGGGGTCGGGGAAGTAGCGGTAATCGCTGGCCCCCTCCTTGCCGCGCATGCTCTTGGTGAGCTGCTTGCCCTCATCCCAGAGGCGGGTTTCCTGCACCACGGGCTCACCGGCCTCGTAGGCCTTGATCTGGCGCTGGATCTCGTACTCGCAGGCCCGCTGGATGGCGGAGAACGAGTTCATGTTCTTGATCTCCACCTTCGTGCCGAAGGGGGCCTCGGGGCCGCGCCGCACCGAGATGTTCACATCGCAGCGCAGGGAACCCTCCTGCATGTTGCCGTCGCTCACCCCCAGATAACGCATGATCCGGCGGATCTCCGAGGCGTATTCCGCCGCCTCACGGCCGGTGCGCAGGTCGGGCTTGCTGACGATCTCCGCCAGGGCCACGCCAGCGCGGTTGTAGTCCACGAGGGAGTGGGTGGAGCCCGCCAGGCGGTCGCTGCCGGCGTGCACCAACTTGCCGGCGTCCTCCTCCATGTGCAGGCGCTCGATGCCGATGCGCTTGAGATAAGACTCTTTGCCCTTCTCAGCCACCTCCACTTCGATCCAACCGTCCTCGGCGATGGGTTCGTCGTACTGGGAGATCTGGTAGTTCTTCGGCAGATCGGGATAGAAGTACTGCTTGCGGTCGAACTTGCTGTGCTCAGCAATGTTCAGGTTGAGGGCCAGAGCCGCCTTCACCGCGTACTCGAGCACCTTCTGGTTGAGCACCGGCAGGGTGCCCGGCAGGCCGCACACCACCGGATCGATGTGGGTGTTGGGGTCGTCGCCGAAGGCGGTGGAGGCCGCCGTGAAGATCTTGCTGTGGGTGCCCAGCTGCACGTGGGTTTCCAGGCCGATCACGGCTTCCCAGGCGGCCTCAGCAGCCATCACTCACACTCCATGCCTGCGGGGATCCTATGGAAGGGGCCCGGCAGCATTGGCCCCTCAACTGAAACACTGAGGCAGCGACTGCCCCCCTGCCCCCCATGGCTGCGCCCTCCGGCCAACCGGTGCTGATCCTGGGCGGCGGCTTGATGGGCCTGGCCATCGCCCATCAGCTGGCCCGCCGCGGCCGCCCTGTGGAGGTGCTGAGCCGGCGGCGCAGTGAGGCGGCGGGTTTTGTGGCAGCAGGAATGCTGGCCCCCCACGCGGAGGGGCTGAGCGGCCCCCTGCTGCAGCTCGGGCAGGCCAGCCTGGAGGCCATCCCCGCCTGGGTGAAGCAGATCGAAACCGACAGCGGCCTGGCCTGTGGCCTGCGGCCCTGCGGGATCGTGGTGCCCTTCGCCACGGCGGCGGAGCGGGACGCCTACGCCACGGCCCCCTGGGGGGAAGCCCTGGATCGCAACGGGCTGGAGCGGGAGGTGCCCGGC
>BJHC01000070.1 GCA_014191535.1 Cyanobium sp.
CCGGTGAGTCGGTGTCCTCCACCCGCAGAGCCACGTTGGTGAGCAGCTCCTTCTGGAGGCGATCCCGCACCTGGCGGCTGGTGACGAACTTGCCCTCCTTGCCGGCGAAGGGGGAGTCGTTGACCACGAAGGTCATCTGCAGGGTGGGCTCGTCCACCTTGATCAGCGGCAGGGCCTCCGGGTTGTCGGGGCAGGCGATGGTCTCGCCGATGTTCACCTCGTCAAAACCAGCCACGGCCACCAGATCACCGGCGCGGGCCTCCTCCACTTCGACGCGTTGCAGGCCCTGGAAGCCCAGCAACTTGCTGATGCGACCGCGTTTGACGCTGCCGTCGTCCCGCAACAGGGCCACCGGCTGGTTGGCGCGGATGGTGCCGTTGTGGATGCGACCGATCATGATCCGGCCGAGGAAATCGCTGTAGTCGAGGGTGGTCACCTGCAGCTGCAGGGGCTTCTCGGGATCGCCCACCGGGGGCGGCACATGGCGCAGGATCGCTTCGAACAGCGGCTGCATGTTGTCGCTGTCGGTCTTCATGTCGGGCTTGGCATAGCCGCCCATGCCGCTGCCGAACAGATAGGGGAAATCGCACTGGTCGTCGTCGGCACCCAGTTCCAGGAAGAGGTCGAGCACCTTGTCGACCGCCTGCTCGGGGTCCACGCGAGCCCGGTCGATCTTGTTCACGAACACGATCGGGCGCAGGCCCTTCTCCAGGGCCTTCTTGAGCACGAAACGGGTCTGGGGCATGGGGCCCTCGTTCGCGTCCACGATCAGCAGACAGCCATCCACCATCCCCAGCACCCGCTCCACCTCACCACCGAAATCGGCGTGGCCCGGGGTGTCCACGATGTTGATGCGGATGCCGTCGTAATCCACGGCGGTGTTCTTGGACAGGATCGTGATGCCGCGCTCGCGCTCCAGGTCGTTGGAGTCCATCACGCAGGTGGGCACCGCTTCGTTGTCGCGGAAGATGCCCGATTGCGCCAGCAACGCATCCACCAGGGTGGTTTTGCCGTGGTCAACGTGGGCAATGATCGCGATGTTGCGGATCGGTGTACCCGGGTGCTGGCCGCTCATGGGGAGATGGTGGAGAACAGGATGGAAACGGAACCAACGGCGGATTCCGTGCAGCGGGGTGACATCAGTGGATCCCTCGGATCGTGATCAGAAGCTTCAAACCAAAACGCTCTGATCGAGGCTGGTGATCAAGGGTTGATCAAGTACTGGATCAAGGATTGATCCGCCACGGAGTGGCTCACTGAATACGGGCTCGGCGGGCCGAAGCCGATGTTCCAACGGTGCGTGAGGTGATGTTATCGCAGGGCCTTTCGGGGCCTCAGCGGCGCTCCAGCAGGGTGCCGCGCGTCACCCCGAGGCGGCTGTCGAGTTGTTCCCGCTGCCACACCTCACGGCCACTGATCTGGCCAGCAAGCGCCTGGCCGTAGAGCTGCACGCGGCGCTGCACATCCAGCGCCGACTCCTGCAGCAGTTCAAGCCGCAGGTGCCGCACGCCGGCGGCCAGCAGCTGGGGCAGGGCCTCGGCCGCGGTCTGGGCACGGCCGTTGAACAGGGTGTTGCGGCAGCCCAGGTCGGCCCGCAGGGGATGGTCCACGCCGCTGCGATCCCGCAGCAACACCGTGTGCTGCTCACAGGGGCGACCGCAATCGGTGTGGTCGTGGCCATCGGAGAGGAAGGCACAGAACAGGCAGTGCTCCATGTGGAACAGCGGCATGTGCTGGTGCAGGGTGATCTCGAGACTGCCGGGGGGGCAACCGGCCACCAGGTCCAGCAGCTGCTCCAGGGCCAGGTCGTAACTGGCGGTGAGCCGTTGCAGCCCCCAGCGCGTCAGCAGCCAGTGGGCCGTGAGGGGATTGGCCACGTTCAGGGAGAAATCGCCCTGGCAGGGGGCCACTGGGGTCAGCCGTTCCAGCTGGTCGGCGTTGCGCACCAGATACCCATCGGGCTGGGCGCGCAGCAGGGGCTCCAGGGTCCAGGCCTCATCCGGTCGGCAGATGCGCGGGCCCGCCAGCCAGATGCCACCGGGCCACTGGCCCCGGCCCATGGCCACCGCCTCACGTAACTGCGCCGGGTGTTCCAACTCCACGATCACCCGATCCACGGGTTGATCGCGCAGGGCCTCCACCTGCTCCAGGCTGCGGGCCAGCACCGTGAGGAGGGGCGCAGCGGCGGCCTGGGGAACCATGGCGGATCCGCGGGCCCGCTGCAGCAGGGGCTCCAGAACGGTGGCCGCCTGCTGGGACGCGCGACCAGCCGCCCCCGTCATGGGGGGGCCGCCATCGGCCTCGGCCTCCAGGGCTGTCGCCAAGCGCTCCACCAACGCCCGGCGCATGGCGTTGAGCTGGGCCACCGGCAGAAAGATCTCCCCCTCCAGGTTTGTGTCCAGCGCTGCGAGATGCCAGGGGGTGCCGCCCAGGCGCCCCAGCTGCTGGCGCAGGCGATCGCCATCAAGGCCAGCCCCATGGGCGCTCTGCAGGGGCTGGTCCGAGGTCACGGCCCAGGGGCCACCCGTGAGGCCGGCTGCATTGCTCACCTCCAGACGCAGCGGCTCGCCGGCGCGGCCGCTCACCACCAGGCTGAGGGCGCGGGTGGCTTCTGGTGCGGAACGCTCCGCAAGGCGTTGCAGCCGCCTCTCGAGCTGGGGATCGCTACTCAACCAACAGGGGGATCCGGGCACTAGGCCACGCAGGTCGATGCGCCCGGGGCCGAGGGTGACGGCCACACGCCCCCCGGGTCTGGGGTCCACCCGCATCAGCCGGCCACCCACCTCCCGCGGCGGCACCAGCGGATCGGTACCGGGTTGCTCGAGCACCACACCATCGCCGGCCTTGAGGGGTTGATCCGTGAGCAGCACCAGCACCCCCTGGGGCTCCAACTGCACCAGCTGGCCCACCAGGGGGCCACGCTTTTTGCTCCAGCGGCCGTGCACCAGTCGCTGATGGTCGATGCCCTCGAGCCAGCCGGTGCCCAGCCCCCGGGAGAAGCTCAACTCCAGTTGGCGTCGAAGTGCTGAGGCCGCTTCCGCATCCAGGGGCTGCTGGCGGGCCGGCCCATGGGCGGCATCAGGGGCCAGCTGGTCGAGGCCCCGCCGGTAGGCCTCGGTGACGGCCGCCACATAGGTGGCCTCCTTCAAGCGTCCTTCGATCTTGAGGCTCGCCACCCCGGCCGCCTGCAGCTCGGGCAGGAGCTCCCAGGCCGCCAGGTCCTGGGGGGACAGCAGATAACGACGGTCGCCCAGATCGCGGGGCACCCCATCCACAACCAGTTGATAAGGCAGCCGGCAGGCCTGGGCACACTCACCGCGATTGGCACTGCGCTGGCCCAGGGCCTCACTGGTGAGGCACTGGCCGGAGTAGGCGACACACAGGGCCCCATGCACAAACACCTCCAGGGGCATGGCCAGCCCCCGCTGCTGCAGTTGGCGCTGCAGACGCTCCAGATCCCTCAGACCCAGTTCCCGGGCCAGCACCACCCGTACCGCCCCCAGCTCGGCCGCCATGGCCACCCCGGCGGCGCTCGTGATCGACATCTGGGTGGAGCCATGCACCGCCAGGGCCGGCGTGAGCTGGGCAGCCAGCAGCGCCAGGCCGATGTCCTGCACGATCACCGCATCCACCCCGGCGGCCTCGGCCGCCAGCAGCAGCTCCGCGGCGGCGGGCAGCTCATGGCTGAACACCAACACGTTGACCGTGAGGAAGCCCTTGACACCGCGGCGGTGCAACCAGGCCATCACCTCCGGTAGGTCCTCGAGGCGGAAGTTCTCCGCCCGCAGCCGGGCGTTGAAGCGGTCGACGCCGAAATAAACGGCATCGGCGCCATTGGCGACCGCCGCCCGCAGCGACTCCCAGCAGCCCGCCGGGGCCAGGAGCTCAGGCAGTGGCGCCATCAGCGATCCAACCGTTGCGCGGCCTCGAAGGTCTTGAGGGCCTCAGCGGAGCCCTCAAACCGCCAGTGCCAGGGTTCGTAACTCACCCCCTGACGGTTGGCCTGGGGGAAGGAGAGGTGGAAGTGGAAGCGGTTGGCGTTGGCCTGCAGCCAGCGGAAGGCTGCGGTTTCATCAAAGCGGGGGGACAGGTTGGTGGCGGGGGCACGGCCGTCCCCCAGATCGACCGCGTAGCCGGTGCTGTGCTCGGAAAAACCCGGCGGGGCGCTCACCTGGGCCCGCTCCAGGGCGCTCTGGTTGCGCTCTGACTTCACATCAAAAAAGATCTGCTTCTGCAGGGCGATGGAGCGGAAGGCACTCAGCACACGAATGTCGATGCCATCGGCCGCCGCTGCCGCCTGGAGCGACTGCAGGGCTTCGGCGGCATCCCGGTGCAGCTCCACGCCCGGGGCGATGCTCACCAGCTCGGCGGCCGCCACTTCGGTGTAGGGGAAATGGCCCAGCAGACGGCCGTCGATGCTCAGGCGCGCCTTCAGACCCTGCACCGGTGGGGGGGCCAGCAGGCGCCTGACGGGCTGCGGCATCAGCAGGGCGGCCCCGGCGGCCACCAGCACCACACCGCCGGCGCCGAGGAGGGCGGTGCGCCAGCTGAAGCGCCGCTGCAAAGCGCGCGGCACCGTCCGGCGCGCGAGGGGAATTTCGGTGGGGTCCAGGCTCTCGACGGCACGCAGGCGGGCCGTGGCGCGGGACTCACTCGCCAGCGACTTAGGGGCCCCTCCGGCGCTGGGCAAGCCTGTTCTCCCGAGCGTCATGGATGGGGCGATGCTACCGGCGAGGCCCTCTGACGCCAGCGGTGGCCCTCGCAGCGGTGTTAGCTTCGGCCCAACAACCTTCTGGCGGAGCGGGTTTCAAGATGTTGCGAGTCGCGGTGGTGGGCGGCGGCCCGAGCGGATCCTGTGCTGCCGAAGTGCTGGCCAAAGCGGGCATTCAGACCTGGATCTTCGAGCGCAAGCTCGACAACGCCAAGCCCTGCGGTGGAGCCATCCCGTTGTGCATGGTGGCCGAGTTCGACCTGCCCGAATCGATCATCGATCGCAAGGTCCGCAACATGAAGATGATTTCCCCCTCCAACCGTGAGGTGGACATCAATCTCGACAACGAGAATGAATACATCGGCATGTGCCGCCGCGAGGTGATGGATGCCTTCCTGCGCAACCGTGCCGCCGAGCTCGGGGCCCAGCTGGTGAACGGCCTGGTCACCAAGATCGATACCGGTGCCAACCGTCAGGGCCCCTACACCCTCACCTACTCCGATTACAGCGAGGGGGAAGCCACCGGCGACACCAAGACCCTCGAAGTCGACCTGATCATCGGCGCGGATGGCGCCAACAGCCGCGTGGCCAAGGCCATGGATGCCGGCGATTACAACGTGGCCATCGCCTTCCAGGAGCGGATCAAGCTGCCGCCGGAGGAGATGAAGTACTACGAGAGCCTGGCGGAGATGTACGTGGGCACCGATGTGTCCCCCGACTTCTACGCCTGGGTGTTCCCCAAGTACGACCACGTGGCCGTGGGCACCGGCACGATGCAGGAGAACCAGTCGCTGATCAAGAGCCTGCAGGAAGGCATCCGTGAGCGCGCCAAGAAGCGCCTGGTGAATGGTGAAGTGATCAAAGTGGAGGCCCATCCGATTCCCGAGCATCCGCGGCCGCGCCGGGTGGTGGGACGCATGGCTCTGGTGGGTGATGCCGCCGGCTATGTCACCAAGAGCTCCGGTGAAGGCATCTACTTCGCCGCCAAGAGCGGCCGCATGTGCGCCGAGCAGATCGTGGAATCCAGCCAGGGGGGCACCAAGGTTCCCAGTGAGGCTGACCTCAAGAAGTATCTGAAGAAGTGGGACCGCCAGTACGGCGCCACCTACAAGGTGCTGGAGATCCTCCAAAACATCTTCTACCGCAACGATGCGGCCCGCGAAGCGTTCGTGGAGATGTGCGATGACAAGGACGTCCAACGCCTCACCTTCGACAGCTATCTGTACAAGCGGGTGGTGATGATGAACCCCTGGCAGCAGCTGAAGCTGACGCTGCTCACCCTGGGCTCAGTGCTGCGGGGCAATGCCCTGGCGCCCCAGGGCTACAAGCCGGTGCCCAGCGCCGTGCGTGATGAAGCCGAGGTGAACGCCATGCTCGCGGTGAGCACCATCAAGGGCGGGATCCGCGTGCGAGGCCAGAAGGGCGACGCCAAGGACACCGAAACCCGCGAACCGGCCCTCAGCCGCTGAGGCGGCTGAAGTCGGCCAGCACCGATGCCTGATTGCGCAGCACCGCCAACAGATTGAGGCGGTTGTTGCGCACGGCTGGGTCGTCCGCCATCACCATCACGCTCTGATCGCCATCGAAGAAGGCCGCCAGGGCGGAAGCACCGGCGCTCAGGCCTGAGGCCAACTGGCTGTAGCGATCTGGGGCTGAACCGGTGGCAATGGGCTCCAGGCCTTGAAGCACCGCCAGCATCCCGGCTTCACTGGGCTGCTCAAACAGGGCCGCATCCACCACCCCCGTGGCGGAGAGCACGGAACGGTCGAGGCTGCCCTTCTCCGCCAGGCGGGCGGCGCGGGTCACCACGGCCTGAACCGCCGCCAGTTCACCGCTCTGGCGCAGGGCCATCAACAGGTCTGCCCGTTGGCGGGCATCGGCGGGATCGCGCAGCACCCGCGCCAGGGGAACGGTCTCGCCCGCCACGGCCTGCACCAGATCGGGGGCCGCCCCGGCCTCCTCCAGCAGGCTTTGCAGCCGCTGACGCAGGAACTCGGAGAGCTCCAGGGCCAAGGCTGGGGCATCCACCGCACAATCGGGCAGCAGCTGTGCCCAGTGGGCCGTGGCCCGATCCAACAGCTGCTGCAGATCGAGGGACCACCCCTTCGACCACAGAATCTGCAGCAGACCATTGCCGGCCCGGCGCAGGGCATAGGGATCGGAGGAACCGCTGGGGCGCTCCCCCTTGGCGTAAATGCTGAGCAGCAGCTCGAGCCGCTCCGCCAGGGCGACCACAGCGCCGGCATCGGAGCTGGGGAGGGCATCTCCCGCACCGCGCGGCAGGTAGTGCTCCAGCACCGCCAGGGCCACCGCACGGTCCTCCCCTTCCGCCAGAAGATATTTCCCACCCATCACCCCCTGCAGCTCGGGGAATTCACCCACCATCTGGCTCACCAGATCGTGCTTGCAGAGATGGGCGGCGCGGCGTGCAGCCACGGCCACGGCGGCT
>BJHC01000071.1 GCA_014191535.1 Cyanobium sp.
AGCAGCGCCTGCCCTATGGCGGTGGCGTTGAAGGCCCGCTCCCCCACCACCGCCCCTGCCGCAGTTTTGCTGAAGCGCACCACGTAGTGCAGATCGGCCTGCTCGCCAGTGGGGTCGTGGCTGGTGGCCCGCCATTGGCCCTCGAACCAGCCGGGGTACAGCAGGTCGCCGCCGCGCCTGGGCCGGGGCAACGGTGCCGGCAGGCTCCAGGCGGGCCAGGTTTCCAGCCGCTGCTCCAGGGGGTGCGCTGTTGCGTCGGCTGGGGGCAGGGCCAGGGCCGGAGCGGCTCCCCAGCCCAGCAGCCAGGCGAGCAGCAGGCTGAGTAGAGGTCTCACCAGAGCAGGGGCCAACAAGCGGAGCAAGGGGCGTGGCAGGCTGCGGCGATCCTGGCGGGCCTGCGGGGCTGCTGCTGCCCTCTGATCGTGATGTCGGACCCCCTCATCCGCGCCTTGGATCACTACGTGGTGCTGGAGCCCGGCCGGGCCGAGGAGCTGCTGAGCGCCGCTGACACCCTGCACTGGCTGGAGCGCCAGCTGGCCCGGCTGGCGGCGCCCCCCTCCGATCTGGCCGCTCTGCCCGATGGCTCTGCCCGGGCCCAGCGTCTGCTGGAAACCGCCTGCGAACTCGAGCTGGAGCCCGGGGTCTCGGTGCAGTGGTTTGCCATCCGCCTCGAGCCCCCCGGCTCGTGATGGCAGGGGCCTGGGGATACGCCGCTCAGTTGATCGAGCGGCCCCGTTCCCCGGCTTCATTCACCACCTCCAGGCGGTGCTCCGGTGGAGCCTCACGCTGCTTCAGCACCGAGGGCAGGGCCTCCAAAATCTGGGCCGCCACCTGATCGGGGGGGCGTCCGTCCTGCTGGATGTGCAGATCGGCCTGGGCATAGAGGGGCCGGCGCTGCGTCAGCAGCTCCGTCAGCCGGGCGGCCGGATCGGGGGCCGCCATCAGCGGCCGGGGGGTGGGGTCCGCCGCCAGCCGCTCCAGCAGCACCGCATCGGGGGCATCCAGCCAGATCACCACCCCCTGATGCAGCTGTCCCCAGTTCTGGGGCTGGGTCACCACACCGCCGCCGGTGGCCACCACCAGCGAGTGCCAACTGGCGATCTGATTGAGCACCGCCGCCTCCAGGCGGCGAAAGCCCTCCTCCCCCTCGCTGGCGAACAGCTCCGGAATGGAGCGGCCCGCCACCTGCTCCAGGCTGGTGTCGGCATCTAGGAAGCGGTAGCCGAGTTGCTCGGCCAGATGCCGACCGGCGCTGCTTTTGCCGCTGCCCATCATTCCGATCAGGTAGAGGTTCAACCCCTCCAGGCGCTGTCGCAGGGTGCTGTGGGGGGCAGTCATCGGGCAGCAGCCAGGCCGGCGACCATCCTTCTTAGGATGCGCGATCAACACACGCGCTGTCATGACCCCGCCCGTGATGGCGGCGCCCCCGGCGAGCCCGGTGCCCGCCCCACCCGCCGACCCCGGCCAGGGAGCCCATGGCCGGGGTCGGCCCTGCGTGATCACACGCCGGGCCACCTTCAGTGCCAGCCACCGCTATTGGCTGCCCGAGCTCACCCCGGAGCAAAACCAGGCCCGCTTCGGGGCCTGCAGCCTGGAGCCCGGCCACGGCCACAACTACGAGCTGATCGTGGCCATGGGCGGGGGGCTGGATGCCGATGGCATGGTGCTCAACCTCTCGGACGTGAAGCACGCGATCCGCGAGCAGGTGACAGGGCAGTTGGACTTCCGTTGCCTGAACGGCGTCTGGCCCGAGTTCGATCTGCAGCGCCCCGAGGCGATGCTGCCCACCACCGAGGCCCTGGCCCTGGCCATCTGGCGCCGCCTGGCGCCCCACCTGCCGCTGATGGGCCTGCGGCTGCACGAAACCGACACCCTTTGGGCCGATGTGCTCGGCGATTCCATGGAAGCTTTTCTCACCATCCGCACCCACTTCGCCGCCGCCCATCGCCTGGCTCGGCCTGAGCTGAGTGCGGAGCAGAACGACGCCATCTATGGCAAGTGCGCCCGCCCCCATGGCCATGGCCACAACTACCTGCTGGAGGTGACCGTGCGCGGCGCCATCGATCCGCGCACCGGCATGGTGTGCGATCTGGCGGCCCTGCAGCAACGGGTGGATGCGCTGGTGGTGGAGCCCTTTGACCACACCTTCCTCAACAAGGACGTGGCCCACTTCGCCACCACCGTGCCCACCGCCGAGAACATCGCCCTGCACATCGCCGACCTGCTGAGCGCTCCGGTGGCCGAGCTGGGGGCCACCCTCCACAAGATCCGCCTGCAGGAGAGCCCCAACAACGCCGCCGAGGTGTTCGCCGAAGTCCCCCAGCTGGGGATGCGCCCCCAGGCCCTCGAGGCCCTTGCCGGCGCCTGAGCTGCGGCTGGTGCTGGCGGTCAGCCTGGATGGCCGGCTGGCGCCGGCCCAGGGTGGCGCCGCCCAGCTGGGTGGAACAGGCGATCGGCGGGTGCTGGAGGAGGCCCTGGCCTGGTCCGACGCGTGCCTGATCGGTGCCCGCACCCTGCGGTTGCATGGCACCACCTGCCTGATTCACGCGCCGGATCTGCTGGAGCGGCGCCGGTGCAGCCAGCTCCCGGATCAGCCCGTGGCGGTGGTGGTGAGCCGGTCGGGAGATCTGGATCCAGCCCTGCCGTTTTTTCGCCAGCCCCTGCCGCGTTGGTTGCTGTCTCCCTTGGACCCCGCTGACGCGTCCCCGGCGGCCGGTTTTGATCGCCAGTTGACCCTCCAGCACTGGCCCGAGGCGCTGGCGGCCCTGGCGGATGCCGGCCTGCGCCGGCTGGTGCTGCTCGGGGGCGCGGAGTTGGCGGGGCAGCTGCTGCACGAGCAGCTGGTGGATGAACTGCAGCTCACCCTCTGCCCGCAGCTGCTGGGCGGTGCCCACAGCTGGCTGCCGGCTGCCCTCAGCCTGGAGCCCAACCGCTGGACGCTGCAGGAGCAGCGGGCCCTGGGGGGGGATGAACTGCTGCTGCGCTACCGCCGCCTTAGGGAACCGGCGCCGGCGCTGGCGCCGCCGCCTTGAACCGTTTGGCCAGCTCCCGGATGGGCACGTCCTGGAAGCTCTCCGGCGGCAGCCCTAGCAGCCGTCCGGCGCAGCGCTTCACCACCAGTTCGCTGTCGTCGCCGAAGCGGCCGGCCAACAGTTCGCTCATCACACCGAGGCCGCGGCCGCTGCGCTCGGTTTCATCCACCAGGCAGCGGCTGGTGGGGCCCGCCAGGGCGCGGCAGGGCGGCCCCATGCGCTCCTCCAGGCTCTTGTCGCCGGCACTGGCCCATTGCTGGCAGGCGGCGCTGATGCGCAGCTCCAGTTGCGGGCGCATCAACGACAGCAACGGCGCCAGCATCCCGGCCTGGGCCGCCGTGGGGGTCGCCGTCAGCAGCAGCGCACTGCCTAGGGTTCCGGCCGCAGCCCCCAGCCTTCGCCTGCCCTGATGGTTGAGCTCACGGCCCGCTGGCATCGTGCGATGGAGGAGATTCCCGAGGCGCAGTGGCATGCCCTGACGGCTGCGGATCCGATCCCCTTTTACTCCTGGCGCTGGCTGGTGCGGCTGGAGCGCAGCGGCAGCGTGGTGCCGCGCCAGGGGTGGCAACCCTGCCATCTGGGCCTGTGGAGCGGGGAGCGGCTGATCGCTGCCGCGCCGCTCTATCTCAAGGGCCACAGCTACGGCGAGTTTGTTTTCGATCAATCCTTCGCCCAGTTGGCGGGCCAGCTGGGGCATCGCTACTACCCCAAATTGCTGGGGATGAGTCCGCTGAGCCCCGTGGTGGGCTACCGCTTCTTCACCGCCCCCGATCAGGACGCCGCCGCCCTCACGCCGCTGATGCTGGAGCTGATCGATGGCTTTTGCCGCGAGCATCGGATTTTCAGTTGCAACTTCCTCTACGTGGATCCCAGCTGGCGACCGCTGGCGGAGACGGCTGGATGCCACACCTGGCTCAATCAACAGAGCCTCTGGAGCAACCAGAGCTACGGCTCCTTTGACGACTACCTGGCCAGCTTCAACGCCAACCAGCGCCGCAACATCAAGCGGGAGCGCAAGGCGGTGCAGGCGGCCGGACTGACGGTGACCCCCGTGGCGGGGGCGGAGATCAGCCCACGGTTGCTGGAGCGCATGCACCACTTCTATGCCCAGCACTGTGCCCGCTGGGGGCCCTGGGGCAGCAAATACCTCACGGCGGATTTCTTTGAGCAGGATGCCGAGGAGCTGCGGTCGTCGCTGGTGCTGTTCAGCGCCCACCGCGGCGATCCCCAGGATCCCGTGGCGATGTCGCTGTGCGTGCATCACGGGGAGCAGCTCTGGGGGCGTTACTGGGGCAGCGACGAGGAGATCGACCATCTGCACTTTGAGGTCTGCTACTACGCGCCGATTGCGTGGGCGATCGCCAACGGCGTGCAGCAGTTCGACCCCGGTGCCGGCGGCAGCCACAAACGGCGCCGGGGGTTTGTGGCCCGACCCCACGCCAGCCTGCACCGCTGGTACGACGACGGCTTTGAGACGATCCTGCGGCGCTGGTTGCCGGAGGCGAATGCCGAGCAGCTCGCCGAGATCGAGGCCATCAACGCGGAGTTGCCGTTCACCGCATCGGCCCCCAGCCTGGGGGACCTCAGCGCCGGCTCCGCTGCGTAACATCCCCGCCATGAGCAGCTTGTCCGCGGAGCAGCGCCACCAGCTCGATGAGCGGCTCTCCCAGCGCTTCATCGCCCTTGATCCGGCTGGGTATTTCCTGATCAAGCTCGACCGTGACTCCGGTGAGCTGATCGCCGAGCACTACGGCAACGGCATTGATGAGCGCGGCCTGGCCACCGACCCGGACACCGGTGAGGTGATCAGCTGCCGCCGTGCCGATCCCCGCGCGCCGATTGCCACTTACCGCGGCCGCAGCGCCAAGGAGCTGGGGATGGCCCTCACCGAAGGGGACGGCCCCTTCCCGATCAGCCGCCTCGACCATGCCCTCTATCTGGGCCGGGAGCTGCAGAAGGCGCAGCGCTGCCTGGAGGAGGGCAGCACCTACATCCAGGACTAAACCGGCTGCAGTTCGCGGTTGGCGGTGGCGGGCGCCGGGGGCGGCTCGGGGGGCAGCGCCTGCAGTTGCTCCTGGATTTCGCGGGTCACCACGGAGCGGTATTCCAGGAAGTGCTCGTTGTGGGCCAGCACCACCAGGAACTGCTCCAGCACCGCCGGGTTCTTGCGGGCCACCTCCAGCAGGGAACGCCAGAAACGCCAGCGGGTGTCGCGCTTGAGCCCCTGGCGCCAGATCACGATCAGCAGGGCGCGCACGTCGTTCCAGGCGGGCAGCGTGGCCTTGCCGAAGGCCGCCGGCACGTACTGCTGCCAGAGGGGTTTGCCCATCTTCAGGTAGTAGTGCTTGACCCGATCGATGTAGGCGTTGGGCTCATACAGCCGGCAGAAGGCGTCGACGTACTCGTTGGCGATGTCGCGGATCGGCCGGGTGGGCACGAAGTTGAGCAGGTTGGTTTGGTTGACCCCCTTGGCATCGGCCTTCTCCTGAATCAGGCGGCCCTCCTTCTCGAGGCGATGCCAGAGGCCTGTGTTGGGCAGGGCCTGCAGCATGCCCATCATCGCGGCGGGAATGCCGGTGCGGCTCACGAACTCCACGATGCGGTCGCCGGCGCCGGTCTTCTCGCCGTCGAAACCGATGATGAAACCCGCCATCACCCGGATGCCGTAGGAGGTGATGCGGTCCACCGACTCCTCCAGGGAGCTGCGGGTGTTCTGGTGTTTGCCGGCCACCGAGAGGCTCGCCTCATCCGGGGTTTCGATGCCCAGGAAGACGGAGTCGAACCGGGACTCGGCCATCATCTGCATCAACTCGTCGTCGGAGGCCAGATCCACCGACGCTTCGGTGGCGAAGCTGAAGGGATAGCCGCGCTCGATCTGCCACTGCTTGATGGCGGGCAGCAGCAACTTGGCGTTGCGTTTGTTGCCGATGAAGTTGTCGTCCACCAGGAAGATGGAGCGGCGCCAGCCCAGGTCGTAGAGGTACTGCAGTTCGGCGACCAGCTGCTCCGGCGTTTTGGTGCGCGGCCTGCGGCCGTAGAGCACGATGATGTCGCAGAACTCGCACTGGAACGGGCAGCCCCGGGAGAACTGCACGCTCATCGAGTCGTAAGCCTCGAGTTGCAGCAGATCGAAGCGCGGCACGGGGGTGCCGGTGACGTCGGGCTTCTCGCCATTGGCGGAGAAGCGCCCTTGCTGTTCACCCCGCTCGATCGCCTCGATGAACAGGGGCAGGGTGATCTCCCCCTCGTCGAGCACCTTGAAATCCGCCAGGTTGAGCTCCGGTGCATCCGGCGTGGAGCTGGCGAAGGGGCCGCCAACGGCCACCGGTAACCCCCGTTGCTTGGCCCGGGCGATCTGCTCGGCCATGTCGGCCTTCTGCACGATCATTCCCGAAATCACCACCAACTGGGCCCAGTCCCACTCGGCTTCGGTGACCTCCCGCACGTTGCGGTCCACCAGCTTCATCTCCCAGTGCTGGGGCAGCAGGGCGGCCACGGTGACCATCCCCAGCGGCGGCAGCAACACCTTGCGGTTCACCAGCTCGAGGATCTTCTCGTAGCTCCAGAAGGTCTTGGGGAACTCCGGGTAGATCAGCAGGGTGCGCATGCCGTGCTCGTGGGGATCCCTAGGAATCGGAGACACCGCTTGCCCGACGGGGTAACCGGTTGTGATGGGAGCACCCTAGGAGCACCGCTGGGCTGTGGTGGCTCTGCTGTAATGGCACGGACATCTGAGCAACGCAGCGCCGCCATGGCTCCCGTGATCTATCTCGCTTTTGTGGGTGGCGGCCTGGTGGCTGCAGCGGCCATCTCCTTCGTGCTGCGCGGCATCAAGCTGATCTGATCGGCCCCAGCCGCAGCTGCCGGTGCACCAGCAGCTCCCGGCAGCCCAGCAGGGCCCCCAGACCGCCCAGCAACGCCAGGGTGCTCCACCGGCCACCGG
>BJHC01000072.1:0-6332 GCA_014191535.1 Cyanobium sp.
TGCTCAAGGCCCTGATCGAACGGCAGCGCAGCCCGGAGGAGCTGATCGCGGAGGGCTGCGATCCGGCCCTGGCGGAGCGGGTGCAGGGGCTGCTGCGGCGAGCGGAGTTCAAGCGTCGCCAGGCACCGCCGCTGCTGAAGGTGAGCGGCCGGGCCTTTTGCAGCGGCCGGCGCATGCCGATCGCCGCCGCCGGCTGAGCCCAGGCAGCCCAGGCCGCGCTGGCGCATCCAAGCCGGCCTCGCCATGGTGGGAGCAGTGTCCAGATCGCGATGGCCGCCAGGGTCGCTCCGATCGCCAGCATTGGCGTTCCGCGTGAGATCAAGCCCGACGAACAACGGGTGGCCCTCACCCCGGATGCCGTGCGGGAGCTGGTGGGCCAGGGCCTGGTGGTGCGGGTGGAGCAGGGGGCGGGCAGCGGCGCCGGCATCAGCGACGGGGCCTTCGAGCGGGCCGGTGCCGCCGTGGTGGATCGCGACGAGGCCTGGGGCGCCCACCTGGTGGTGAAGGTGAAGGAGCCGCAGCCGGAGGAATTCGGTTACCTGCGGCCCGATCTGGTGCTGTTCACCTACCTGCACCTGGCCGCCTACCCGGCGGTGGGCCGGGCCCTGCTGGAGGCGGGCTGCACCGCCATCGCCTACGAAACCGTGCAGCTCGACGACGGCAGCCTGCCGCTGCTGGCGCCGATGAGCGAGATCGCCGGGCGCCTGGCGGCCCAGGTGGGCGCCCATCTGCTGGAGCGACCCCATGGGGGCCGGGGGGTGCTGATCGGCGGCTGCACCGGTGTCAAACCGGCACGGGTGGTGGTGCTGGGGGCGGGAAGCGTGGGCTGGAATGCGGCGCGCCTCGCCGCCGCCATGGATGCCGAGGTGCTGCTGCTGGATCAATCACCGGAGCGCCTGCGTCGCGTGGAGGGCCTGCGCCAGGGGCGTCTGGTGACCCTGGTGAGCAGCCGCGGCCTACTGGAGCGACTGGTGCCGAGCGCCGACCTGCTGATCGGCGCGGTGCTGCTGCCCGGCGACCGGGCCCCCACCCTGGTGGAGGAGGCGCTGGTGCAGCAGATGCAGCCGGGCTCGGTGGTGGTGGATGTGGCCATCGACCAGGGCGGCTGCATCGCCACCAGCCAGGAGACCACCCACACCGATCCGGTGCGCACCATCCATGGGGTGCAGCACTACGCCGTGGGCAACATGCCCGGGGCCGTGCCCTTCACCGCCACCGAAGCGTTGGTGAGCGTCACCCTCCCCTACATCCGCACCATCGCCGGCCGGGGCCTGCTGGAGGCGGTCACCGACCGGCCGGAACTGGTGTCGGGTCTCAACACCGTGGGCGGCGCCGTGTGCCACCCCGGCGTGGCCAAGGCCCTGGGGCTGCCCAACCGCCATCCGATGGCCTGCCTCCACTAACGCCCGGATCGGCCTCGCATCGGCCGCCGATCGGCCGCAGCAATCCGGAAGACATTCCGCGCCCCGGCGCAGGGCCCACGGCGCCGATCCATAGGTTGTGGCCATGGCATGAACCTCGCCATGGCCTACTGCCGCACCCTGATCCCCATCGCCCGCGGGGCGTCCCCCAGCGAACTGCTCGCCCCCCTGCTGGAACGGCTGGGCCTGGCGGTGGAGCAACCCGATGGCCGCACCCTGATGGCCTTCGAGCTGCCCTGCTCCGGCCGCCCCGTGCAGGACTACGTGCGCGTCTGGGCCGACTGGAGCGACCTGGCCAACACCGGTGAGCTGCTGCTGGAAACCCTCAGCGGCGAGAGCATGGCCCGCAGCCGCACCCGCTGCGCCGCCGTGCTGGAGACCATCCGCTCCAGCCTGCCGGCCTAAAGCGGCCGGCGCAGGGCCGCCGGGCTGATGCCCTCCCGCAGCGCCAGCAGCAGCCCCGCCGCTTCGCTGTAGCTGGCGGCATTCAGCACCGCAAGCCCCAGGGCGTGGGCGTCCACCTGCAGCAGGCAGGGGTTGTGCACGGCGATCACCGGGATGCCGCGTTCCGCCGCCGCCAGCACCGCCGCTCCCCCCAGGGCCCCGGCCGGAGCCACCACGGCCCCCACCTGCTCGATCTGCAGATCCCCGGCACGGGCCTGGCCGGCGGGCAGCAGATCCGGCGCCCGGCTCAGGCCCACCAGCACACAGGCCAAAAAGGTGTAGCCCAGCTCCTCCCCCGCCGCCCGGGGGTCGAGGTCCGGGTCGAGCGGCAGCGGGCTCAGAGCGGGGGCATGGGCGCAGGGGAGCCCCAGCTCCTGGCTGAGCAGATGGCTGATCACCGCCTCCGCCCCGGCCAGGGCATCCACCCCGCTGCCCTGGCGGTAGGCCGCCAGGGCCTCACTGCCGGGATCCTCCGGGAAGCGGGCCACCACGGCAATGGCGGTGGCCCCAGCCGCCTTGAGCTGGGCGCCGGCCCGCAGCAGGGCCTCCGGGCACCCCAGCCGGCCCCAACTGATGCCACTGGCCCCCAGGCTGAGGCTCACCGCCAGGGGCTGATCGGTGTCCACCACCGGTCCGATCTCCAGGCCGAGGCTGGCGCGGCAACCGTCGGCCACCTGCAGATGGCGCTGGCGCAGTTCCGGCTCGATGCCGGCATCCAACAGCAGGCCGATGCGCTGGCGCCGCACGGGGCGCAGGGCCAGCTCGCCGGCCGCGAAGCGGTCAAGGCTGGAGCCCTCCACGTAGTGAATGCGCGGATCGCTCCAATAGAGCGCCGCGGCATTCATCACATTCGGGTGGGTGATCAGGCAGCCGCTGGCGGCCGCCAGCAGCCTGGCGGCGGGGATGGCATCGCCGGCATAGCCCCCCAGTTCACAGCCGATGCCGGTGGGGATCACCATCACGGTGGGCAGCGGCGCCGCAACGGTCATGGCTCCCCCCCGGATTGCAGGATCACCGCTTCGATCTGCAGGCGACAGCCGCCGCTGGCCTGGGGCTCGGCGGCGGTGATCGCCCAGCGCAGGGGCCTGCCGTGGGCGCGCAGGGCCCGCAGGATCTGGGGCGTCAGCGGGCCGGGCTCAGGCTCGAGCTGCAGCAGCAGGGGTTGCAGCTCGCCCAGGCTCACTTCTGGTACTGACCGAACTGGGCCTCGTAGAGCGCAACCTCCTGACCGGCCACCAGCTTGAGGTCGCTGCGGGGGTAGGCCACACACAGCAGGGCAAAGCCCTGCTCCTGCAGGTCCGCCTTCACCCCCATGGCATCGGGCTGATGCACCGACCCCTCCTGGATGCGGGCGGCACAGGTGGTGCACACCCCCGAGCAGCAGGAGCTCGGCAACGCCACCCCGGCGGCCTCCGCGGCGGCCAGCACGGTCTGATCCGCGCGGCAGCTGAAGCTGTGGCTGGCGCCGTTGAGGTCACAGACAACGGTGAAACAATCGCTCATGGGGCGCGGCGGCGGCGGGGCGCATGGCCGTTCATTGTCCCGGATGGCGCGGCAGCGGCGTCCACTGGCTGGGGTGGGGGGCCAGGTATTCCGGCGGAGCTGGATCCTGCGGACCGGCCGGCGGGGCGCTGAGCACCAGATCAAAGGCCAGCGAGAGGCGCAGATCCTCCGGATCCTCGTTGGGGGTGACGGCATGGTCGGTGCTGGCGGGGAACAGCACCAGCAGGCCCGCCCGCGGGGCCACATCCACCCAGGGGGCGTTCCAGCGCTGGGCGGCGGCGTCATCCGAACGCAACGGTCCGCCGTGGCCCACCGCCAGGCCCGGCACCAGCTCATTCACCTGCCGCGGGGGAAACAACCGCAGGCAGCCACTGCGGCCCGAGCCATCGCCGTTGAGGTAAAGGATGGCGCTGAGGTGGGCATTGGGATGGTGGTGGCGGCCCACCGCCTGCCCGGGGGCGCTCACCACCGGCCAGGCCCGTTGGATGTGCAGGGCCAGGCGGCCGGTGTCGAAGCCCAGCTGCTCCAGATAACGCCAGCTGTGGAGCCGCAGCTGGTCGCAGACCGCCGCAAAGGGGGGCAGCCGGTGCAGCTGCCAGATGCCGTTGATGTCACCGGTCCAGGCGCAGCCCTCATGGGGGTTGCCCTCGGCCGTGCCGCGCAGGGCCATCACCTCCTGCAGCATCACGGCCAGGTCGAGCGGATCGAGCCGCAGCTGCGCCTGGGCCAGGGCCAACGGGAAGAGGGGCTGCAACTCGAGCGTCATCGGCGGCGCCTGCGTCAAACAAAAAAGCCCCGCCGAGGGTTCGACGGGGCTTTCGGGGGGAATGGGCTGATCAGGCCATGGCGGCCGCACCGCCCACCACTTCCAGGATCTCCTGGGTAATGGCGGCCTGGCGGGCCTTGTTGTAATCGAGGGTGAGGGTCTTGGCGAGCGCCTTGGCGTTGTCGCTGGCGTTGTTCATGGCCGTCATCCGGCTGGCCAGCTCCGAAGCAGCCGCCTCCTGCAGGGAGCGCAGCAGCTGGTTCTGCAGATACAGCGGCAGCAGCGCGTTGAGCAGCTGATCGGGGCTCTGTTCGAACACCAGATCGGAGGGCAGCGAGGGCTGCTCGTTGCTCACCTTGCCGGTCTCCACCCCCAGCTGACCATCGCGGGTGGTGAGACGGAAGATCTCATCATCCGGGCTGGCGATGCCCTGGGGATCCAGGGGCAGCAGGGTCTGCGCCACGGGCTTGGAGCTCACCAGGTTGATGAACTTGGTGAAGATGATCTCCACGCGATCGGTGCTGCCGGACAGGAATTCAGCCAGCACCTCTTCCGAGATCTTGCCGGCCTCAGCCGCGCTGGGCACCTGCTCGAGGCCGGTGAACGTGGCGCGAATGGTGTACTGGCTGGCGCGGTTCTGGAAATAGGTGGCCACCTTGCGGCCAATCAGCACCAGGTCCACCTGGTAGCCCTGGCCCTTGAGCTCAGCCACGCGCTGCTCGGTGCGCTTGATGATGTTGGCGTTGTAGCCACCGCACAGTCCGCGATCGCCGGTGACGGCCATCAGCGTGATCGTGCGCACATCGCGGTTCTCCAGCAGCGGCGCGTCGGCGGTTTCGAACTGCATGCGGGTCTGGAGATTCTCCAGAATCCGCGCCAGCCGGTCGGCGAACGGCCGGCTGCGCAGCACCTGTTCCTGGGCCCGGCGCACCTTGGCGGCAGCCACCAGGCGCATGGCCTCGGTGATCTTGCGGGTGTTCTTGACGGAGCTGATCCGGTCGCGGATGTCCTTGAGGTTCGCCATAGGGAAGGTCTCGGGGGATTCCTTGGGATCAGGCCGCAGCCAGCATCGACGACTTCACTTCGTTGATGGCGTCCTTGAGCATGGCCTCAGCCTCTTCGCTGAGCTGCTTCTCGGTCTGCACCTTGTTGATGAACTCGGCTTTGTTGGTCTTGAGGTACTCGCGCAGTTCACGGCAGAACTGCACCACCGACTCCACGGGCACTTCGTCGATCATGCCCTTCACGCCGGCGTAGACCACGGCCACCTGCTCCGCCAGGATCAGCGGGCTGAATTGAGGCTGCTTGAGGATCTCGCGAAGGCGCTTGCCGCGGGCCAGCTGCTGCTGGGTGGCGGCATCCAGATCGGAGGCGAACTGGGAGAACGCGGCCAGTTCGTCGAACTGAGCCAGCTCCAGCTTCAGGGTGCCGGCGATCTTCTTGATGGCCTTGGTTTGGGCAGCACCGCCCACCCGGCTCACCGAGATGCCCACGTTGATGGCGGGGCGGAGACCGGAGTTGAACAGGTCGGAGCTCAGGAACACCTGACCATCCGTGATCGAAATCACGTTGGTGGGGATGTAGGCGGACACGTCACCGGCCTGGGTTTCGATGATCGGCAGGGCGGTCATGGAGCCCTTGCCCATGGCATCGCTCAACTTGGCGGCGCGCTCCAGCAGGCGGCTGTGGCAATAGAACACGTCGCCGGGGTAGGCCTCACGACCGGGGGGACGACGCAGCAGCAGCGACATCTGGCGGTAGGCCTGGGCCTGCTTGGTGAGGTCGTCGTAGATCACCAGGGTGGCCTTGCCCTTGTACATGAAGGACTCGGCGATGGCGGCACCGGTGTAAGGCGCCAGGTATTGCAGAGCAGCGGATTCGGAGGCGTTGGCCGCCACGATGATGGTGTAGTCGAGGGCGCCCTTTTCGCGCAGCACTTCCACCACGTTGGCCACGGAGGCGGCCTTCTGGCCGACGGCCACGTAGACGCAGACAACGTCTTCGCCCTTCTGGTTGATGATCGTGTCGATCGCGATGGCGGTTTTGCCGGTCTGGCGGTCGCCAATGATCAGCTCGCGCTGGCCGCGGCCGATGGGGATCATCGCGTCGATGGCGGTGATGCCGGTCTGCATGGGCTCATGCACCGACTTGCGCTGGATGATGCCAGGCGCCATCGATTCGATCAGGCGCGTCTCGGT
>BJHC01000072.1:6342-6922 GCA_014191535.1 Cyanobium sp.
GCCGTCGAGCGGTTGGCCCAGGGGGTTCACCACGCGGCCGAGCATCGCGTCGCCCACGGGCACGGAGGCGATCTTGCCGGTGGCCTTCACCGTGCTGCCTTCCTGAATGCCGCGGCCCTCGCCCATCAGCACGGCGCCGACGTTGTCGTCTTCCAGGTTCAGGGCGATGCCCTCGGTGCCGTCTTCGAACTGCACCAGTTCACCGGCCATGACCTGCTCAAGGCCGTAGACGCGGGCGATGCCGTCACCGATCTGCAGCACGGTGCCGACATTGCTGACGGAGACCGACTTGTCGTAATCAGCGATCTGCTGCTTGAGGATCGCGCTGATCTCGTCGGGGCGGATGGAAACCATGGGAGGCGTTGGAGTTGAGGACGGGGGGTGAGAAGGGGGTACGGGTGCGGAGCTAGCTCACCTTGGCCAGCGCCAGTCCGAGGCGACGCACCTGACCCGCGAGGCTGGCGTCGATCACCTTGGAGCCGACCTTGACGACGAAACCGCCGATCAGATCGGCATCCACCTTGAGGTTGATCTCCAGCTTGTCGGTACCGGCCACGGCCTGAACCTTCTTGCTGAGCTC
>BJHC01000073.1 GCA_014191535.1 Cyanobium sp.
GGATCCCGCTCGCCTGGAGACCCCATGGGCCGACCGCTGCTGCTGACCCTCTCCGCCCTGGCCAGCCTGGCCCTGCCCCTGGGGCTGGGGGCGACGGTGCAGCCCGTTGGGGCCCAAGCAACAGCCTCAGGGGCAGCAGCGGCCGCACCGGCGGCGGCGGAGCCTGATCCCCGCAGCTTCATGGGGGTCTGGGCGCTCACCGACCACCAGAACAACCTGTTCAACGTGCGGCTCTACCCGGGCGGCAAGGCGGTGAGCACCGTTGGCACCAGCGGCGTGCCGCCCGCGGGGGCGCAACGGCTCACCGATGCCCAACTGCGCCAACTGGGCCGCTGGGTGCCCTGGGGAACGGGCATTCGGGTCAACTACAACGACGGCTGGACCGACTGGCTCTACATGGGCCCAGCGGGCCTGAGCCACGCCTCCTGGCAACCGGGGCAAAGCCGCGGCAGCCTGCCGGCCAACTACGGCACCGCCGTGAAGCTGGGGGGCGTTGCGGCCCAGGTGGTGGGGGTCTACAGCTTTCCACCGGCGCAACAGGATCTGAAGCCCTACACCGCCACGCTGCTCTCGAACGGACAGGCCTTCAATGACATCGACAACCGCGCCGGTGGCGTCTGGAAGCTGATCAACAGCACCGTGGTGATCGACTGGATCAGCGGTTGGAGGAGCACCTTGAGCCTGGAGCCGGCCACGCCGCTGCAGCTGCGCCACTGGGCGCCGGGCAGCGACCGCAACGGTCCACCCAGCGGCGGTGTGCGTCAGGCCAAGTTGATCCAGTAAGGCGCAGGGCCGCGGGCGATCAGGCGGCTGGCGGCCCCTGCTGATCCCGCATCAGCTGTTCGATCTTGCGGATCCGGGCGGCGGTGGTGGTCCACACCTCCTTCTGGAAACCGGGCTCGCACTGCTCCACCAGCTGCTCGATCGGCTCACCCCGCTCGAAGGCATCCCAAAGCTGGCGCTCCAGCTTGGCCCGGTCGATGAAGTTCCAGCGCTGCAGCCAGGCGGGCAAGGGCGCCATGGGGATCCGTGCATTCCAGTGCGGCCAGTTAAGCGGGCCCGCCACCCAGCGGTGGGAGACTGGCCGGCGCCGTTCGCCGAACCCTCCGTGAAAGCCCTCTCCGTGCTCGGCTCCACCGGTTCGATCGGCACCCAAACCCTGGAGATCGTGGAGGACTTCCCGGAACGTTTCCGGGTGGTGGCCCTCACCGCCGGCAACAACCTGGATCTGTTGATCAGCCAGATCCAGCGGCACGCACCGGAGGTGGTGGCCCTGGCGGATGCCGAGCGGGTGGCGGAGCTCAAGGCCCGCCTGCAGGCGCTGGAGCCCGGGGCTCAGCCGGCGCGCATGCCGGAGCTGCTGGGGGGATCGGAGGGGCTGTGCGCCGCCGCCGCCTGGCCCAGCGCCGATCTGGTGGTCACCGGCATCGTGGGCTGCGCCGGCCTGCTGCCCACCCTGGCCGCCATCCGCGCCGGCAAGGACCTGGCCCTGGCCAACAAGGAAACCCTGATTGCCGCCGGTCCGGTGGTGCTGCCGGAGTTGGCCAAAACGGGCTCCCGGCTGCTGCCCGCGGATTCCGAGCACTCCGCCATCTTCCAGTGTCTGCAGGGCACCCCCTGGGCCGACACCGCCCGCCTCTCCACCGGCGTGCCCACCCCCGGGCTGCGGCGCATCCAACTCACCGCCAGCGGCGGAGCCTTCCGCGACTGGGCCGCAGCGGATCTGCACAAGGCCACCGTGGCCGATGCCACCAGCCACCCCAACTGGAGCATGGGCCGCAAGATCACGGTGGATTCGGCCTCATTGATGAACAAGGGGCTGGAGGTGATCGAAGCCCACTACCTGTTCGGGCTCGATTACGACCACATCGAGATCGTGATCCACCCGCAATCGATCATCCACTCGATGGTGGAGCTGGCGGATTCCTCCGTGCTGGCGCAGCTGGGGTGGCCCGACATGAAGCTGCCGATCCTCTACTGCCTCAGCTGGCCGGAGCGGCTGGAGACCCCCTGGCGCCGCCTCGACCTCACCGAGGTGGGCAGCCTGACCTTCCGCCAGCCCGACCCGGCCAAGTACCCCTGCATGCAGCTGGCCTACGCGGCCGGCCGGGCCGGCGGCACCATGCCGGCGGTGATGAACGCCGCCAACGAGCAGGCGGTGGCCCTGTTCCTGGAGGAGCAGATCCACTTCCTCGACATTCCGCGGCTGATCGAAACGGTGTGCGATCGCCACCGCAGCGACCTGATGGCCAACCCCAGCCTCGACGACGTGTTGGCGGTGGATGGCTGGTCGCGCCAGGCGGTGCGGGAGGCGGCCAGCCAGCGGCAGGCCAAGGCACCGGCGGCACTGCCGGCATGATCAGCCACCACCTGCTGCTCTGTGCCACCCCCAGCAAAGCCCTGTGCTGCCCAGATCCGGCCGTGGGGCAGGCCAGCTGGGAGCGGCTCAAGCAACTGGTGCGGGAGTGGGGCCTGGAGGATCCGGGCCGTGCAGAGGGCATCGTGTTGCGCACCAAGGCCGATTGCCTGCGCATCTGTGCCGAGGGGCCGGTGCTGCTGATCTGGCCGGAGGGCACCGTCTATGGGGGCGTGACGGCGGAGCGCATCGACCGGATCCTGCGGGAGCACGTGATCGGCGGCGAGCCGATCGACGACTGGATCATCCGGCGGCTGCCAATGGCCCCTGCTCCAGCAGCCGGCTGAGCCAACGGGCCGTGAGCCGATCCCCCCAGCAGCCCTGGCCGGCCGCCGCATCGCAACGGGCATGGAAGCCGTTGTGCCCCCCCTGGGGGGTGATCAACACATCGATGCCCTTGAGATCCGCCTCCGCGATGCGGCGCACGGGGGCGACAGGCACCCAGGGATCATCCGCCGCATGCACCAGCAGGGTCGGCGGCAGGCGGGCAGCGGCGCCCTCCAGCAGCGGCCGCAGCGGGCTGGCCTTGGCGTAGTAGTCGTCCACGGAGCCATAGCCCCAGCGCGGAGCGGTGATGGCCGCATCAAAGGCCCGCAGGCTGCGCAGGGGCCCCTGCGGTGCGCGGCCCTCCAGCAGCTCCCGCTCCTCCGGGGTCACCCCGAAGGGATCCGCCAGGGTCTGGGCCAACAACCGGCGCAGCAGCCAGCGTTGGTAGAGGCGATTGCGGGGCCGCTCGATCTGGCGGGAGCAGGCGTCGAGGTCGAGGGGGGAACTGATGCACACCAACCCATCCAGCACGGGCGCTCCATCACCCGCCAGCAGGGCATTGAGCAGCAGGGTCCCCCCCAGGGAGAGGCCCACCCCCAGCAGCGGCCGGCCACCAGGAGCCACCTGATCCGCCAGTTGCCGGGCCCGCGCCAGCACGGGCAGCAGATCTCGGTTGCAGCGGGCGGCATAGGTGCCGCGAGCCAAGGGCCTGCCGGGTCCGGCACCGCGCAGGTTGAGGCGGAGCACGGCAAAACCGGCGTGTTGCAGGGTTTGCCCCATGCGCCGCAGCCCCTCCCGCTCACTGCCGCCCCCCAGGCCGTGCAACAGCAGCACCAGGGCCAGCGGTGTACGGCCCACGGGCAGCGGCGGGTCATACACCGCCAGCAGCTGATCACCACCCCCCACGGCAACCGTGATCGGTTCGCCCTGATCGGGGCCTAGCCGCACCGTGCGCAGGGTGTCGCGCAGGGTCTGCAGGTCGCCATTGAACCAGTGCCTGCGCGGCCGGAACGGCTGCAAACCCAGCTCTAGAGCCAGCGTCTGATCAACCGCTCGGGCCCAAACTCGCGATGGCGGCACGGGGCTCCCCCTGACCAGGGTTGTGATCCTCAGGGATCAGGGGGAGGCGATCAAGCGGCTACAGCAACTTTGCTGCCCACGCCCTGGCTGCGCAGCTCCGTGCACAGCTGCTGCAGCACCGCCTTGGCATCCCCGAACACCATGGCGGTCTGGGGCAACTCAAACAAGGCATTGGCAATGCCCGCGTAGCCGGCACCGAGGCTGCGCTTCACCACAAACACCTGCCGGGCCTGGTCCACCTCCAGCACGGGCATGCCATACAGCGGACTGCTGGGGTCGGTCTTGGCATCGGGGTTCACCACGTCATTGGCCCCCAGCACGATCACCACATCGGTGCGCGGGAACTCGGGGTTGATCGTGTCCATCTCCAGTAGTTGCTCATAGGGCACGTCCGCTTCCGCCAGCAGCACGTTCATGTGGCCGGGCATGCGACCCGCCACCGGATGGATGGCGTAGCTCACCTCGGAGCCATTGGCCTCCAGCAGCTTGGCCAGCTCCCGCAGGGCGTGTTGGGCCTGGGCCACCGCCAGGCCGTAGCCGGGCACGAACACCACCCGCTCCGCCGTCTCCAGGGCCATGGCGCACTCCTCGGGGCTGCAGCTCACGATGCGGCTATACCCGGCCTCATCGCCGCCCCCACCCACATGGCCGCCACTGGCGCCGGCACCCAGGGCACCACCGAACAACACGCTCACCAACGAACGGTTCATGGCCGTGCACATCACCTGGGTGAGGATCAGGCCCGCCGCCCCCACCATGGCGCCGGCCACGATCAGCAACTGGCTGCCCACCACAAAACCGGCGGCGGCCGCGGCGACCCCGGAATAGGAATTGAGCAGCGAAATCACCACCGGCATGTCGGCACCGCCGATGGGCAGGGTGACGCCGATGCCCAAGAGGGTGGAGGCCGCCACCAGCAACCACAGCGGACCGGCCGCGGGGCCCGCCACCGGGGCAGCGGAGGCCATGAACACCCCACCCACCAGGGAGGCGAGGGCGAGGGTGATGTTCACGGCATGGCGCACGGAGCTCTGGGTCCAGCCCGGGGTGCCGATCCAGCCCTGGAGCTTGCCCATGGCCACGATCGAGCCGCTGAAGGTGATCGCCCCGACGAACACCGAGATCACGATCGAGATGCGCTCCACCAAACCGGAATCGCTGGGATCGAACAGGGCCACCGCCAGGGCCACCAGCAGGGAGGCCATGCCACCGCAGCCGTTGAACAGCGCCACGGTTTCGGGCATGGCGGTCATCGGCACGCGCTGGGCGGTGAGCAGCCCCAGCACCCCGCCGGCGGCGGTGCCCACGGCAATCCACAACCAGGCGGTGGCGCTGGGTTGCAGCTGAATCAACAGCCCACCCACCGCCAGGCCCATGGCCAATGCCGCCAGACCATTGGCGGAGCGGGCCGAACGCACCTTGGAGAGACCCTTCAGACCCAGGGCCAACAGCAGCACCGCCAGCAGGTCGATGGCGTAGCCGAACACATCGAACGCACTCATGAGCCAGCTCCAGATTTTTTGCGGCTGAACATCGCCAACATCCGGTCGGTGACCAGGAAGCCACCGATCACGTTGAACAGGGCAAAGCCCAGGGACACGGCCCCGAGCAGCAACAGGGGTGGGCTGCCGTCGGCTTCGGCGATCAGGGTGATCGACGCCAGCACGGTGATGCCACTGATGGCGTTGGCTCCGCTCATCAGTGGGGTGTGCAGGGTGGGGGGCACCTTGCCGATCAATTCGAGGCCCAGGAGGCTGCCCAGCAGCAACACCCACAGGGCCTGATCCAGGCTGTTCATGCCACACCTCCCACGGCCACCGGAGCCGGCTGGGCGTGGTGGCTGAACAGGCAGCCCGCCACGATCGGATCCTCCAGATCAAGCTGGAGCAGGGCGCCCGTGTCGGGCTCAGCGGGAACCGTGATCAGATGCTCCAGCAGCGCCGCCAGGTTGCGGGCATAGAGCGCACTGGCGTGGTTGGCCACGGTGCAGGGCAGGGCATCGGCCCCGATCAGCTGCACCCCATGGCGCCACACGGTGGTGCCGGGCTCGCTGCCCTCGCAGTTGCCCCCCTGGGCCACCGCCAGATCCACCACCACGCTGCCGGGGCGCATGTGCTGGAGCATGGCGTCATCGATCAGCCGCGGCGCCGGGCGGCCGGGCACCTGGGCGGTGCAGATCACCATGTCGGCCAGGGCGAGCTGTTCGGTGAGCTGGCGGCGCTGCTCCGCCAGGAAGGCTTCACTGGCCTGCTGGGCATAGCCCCCGGTTTCACCGGGCTTCTGTTCCAGCTCTGGAGGGTCGATGAACCGCCCCCCCAGGGATTCCACTTGCTCCTTGGCGGCGGCGCGCACATCGCTCACGTACACCACAGCCCCCAGACGCCGGGCCGTGGCTAGGGCCTGCAGGCCGGCCACCCCAGCCCCCAGGATCAGGGCGCGGGCGGGCTGAATGGTGCCCGCGGCCGTCATCAGCATCGGCACGTAGCGATCCAGGGCCGCGGAAGCCAGCAGCACCGCCTTGTAGCCGGCGATGTTGGCCTGGGAGGAGAGCACGTCCATGGCCTGGGCACGGCTGATACGCGGCAGGAGCTCCAGGGCCAAGGCGGTGAGCTGAAGGCCCTCGAGCTGCTGTTTGAGCGCGTCATTGCCGTGGGGCTCCAACAGGCCCAGCAGTACGGCACCGGCGGGGAGGCTGCTCACCTCGGGGCGGCCGCGCACCAGGGCGGCCCCCTGCACCGCCATCACCACATCGGCGCGACTCCAGTGGTCGGCTCCGGCCCCCTTGGCCTCCACCAGCTCGGCCCCGGCGTCGCGGTAGGCGTCATCGCCGTAACCGCTGGGATGGCCGGCCCCGCGCTCCACACTGAGGCGGCAGCCCTTGGCCACCAGGCGCTTCACCGTTTCCGGGGTGGCCGCCACCCGTGTTTCACCGGGGCAACACTCCCGCGGCACCAGCACTCGAACCACCGCTACCAACCCTGCACCAGGATCCGTTCAGTGTTTTGCCGATGCCCCGGCACGGCAATCCTTTTGGGCGGCATGTCGGCACATCCGCACACGGGCCTCAGGCCAGCCAGGCCTCCAGGGTCACGGGGGCAGCGCT
>BJHC01000074.1 GCA_014191535.1 Cyanobium sp.
AGGCCCAGTGGATCGGCATGCGCCACCGGGAGATCGCCACCGCTGAGCTCGACGATCCGGCCTACAGCAGCAACCCCAGCCAGCGCTGTTACGCCTGCAAGCGCGAACTGCACCGGCTGCTGGCGGCGCTGCGGCAGGAGCAACCGCAGGCGGTGGTGCTGGATGGGGTCAACCACGACGACCTGGGGGACCACCGCCCCGGCATCGCGGCGGCCCAGGCGGCCGGGGTGCAGTCGCCCCTGGCGAGCCTCGGCATCGACAAGGCCAGTGTGCGCAGCATCTCGCGGGCCCTGGGGTTCCCCTGGTGGGACAAACCCGCCCAGCCCTGCCTGGCATCGCGCTTCCCCTACGGCGAAACCATCAGCGCCTCGCGCCTGCAGCGGGTGGCGGCGGCCGAAACCTGGCTGCGGCAGCAGGGCTGGCCGGAGTTGCGGGTGCGCAGCCAGGGGGATGCCGCCCGGATTGAGCTGCCGGCGGATCAGCTCTCCAGCGCCCTGCAGCGCTGGGGCGATCCCGATCAACGCAGGGCCCTGGTCAGCGCCTTTCTGGAGCAGGGGTTCAGCGCCGTGAGCGTGGACCTGGAGGGATTGGTGAGCGGCAAGCTCAACCGCAGCCTGCGGGGGTAATCCCTCCCGATTCCGGGCGCACAGGCACAAAAAAACCCCTCCAAAGCGGAGGGGCAACGCGGGGGGCACGCGGCTCAGGCGGCCGCCAAAACCGGTTCCCGTTCGGCGCCAGCCACGGAACTGGGGGTTTCGCGGCGGAAGCTCTTGAGCTTGTAGTTGCCGGCGTCGAGCTCTTCGCTGAGCACGATGCAGGCCCGCTCCGGCATGGTGTGGTCACCGCAGGTGAACACATCCACGGCGGCATAGCCCGACTCGGGCCAGGTGTGGATGGAGATATGGGATTCGGCCAACAGAGCCAGCCCCGTCACACCCTGGGGGTCAAACCGGTGGGTGATCAGATTCAGGAGTGTGGCGCCAGCACGCTTGGCAGCGCTGGTGATGGCGTTCCTGAGGAAAGCTTCGTCGTCGAGCTTGGCGGGATCGCAGTTGTACAGCTCGAGGATGCAGTGTTTACCCACCATGTCGGTGGCACTGGGTGATTGGGGGCTACTGGAGAAAGGGCTCTCAGCTCCGGTCCATCCCGGGTTGGGGTGGAGGCAGGCCGCTTGGGTCATCAGATCCAGCCAAACAGCCCAACACCTTACTGGCCCAGCCGCAGCGCACCGGCCTCAACGGTCACCAGTTGCGAACGTTGGTGCCAGCCACCGCTGAAGGCCCCCAGGTGGGTGGCGCTCACCAGGCACTGGTGCCCTTCCCCCACCGCCTCCAGCAACAGCTGCTGGCGATCGGGATCCAGTTCCGCCAACACGTCGTCGAGCAGCAGCAGGGGCGGCTCCCCCCAGAGCTGCTGCACCAGCTCCAGCTCCGCCAGCTTCAGGGCCAGCACCAACGTGCGCTGTTGACCGGCGGAGCCGTAACGGCGGGCCGGCTGGTCGCCCAACTCCAGCACCACCTCATCCCGGTGCGGGCCCACCGCGCATTGCCCCAACCGCAGCTCCTCAGGCCGCTGGGCCCGTAATTGCTCCAGCAGGCTGTCGCGCCAGGGACCCTCCTGATCCGGCTCGGCCCCCTCCACCTCCAGGGCGGTGCCCGGCTGATAGCGCAGCAGCAACTGCTCACGGCCGGCGCTGAGGCGCCCCTGCCACGCGGCCGCCAGGGGCTGCAACCGGCGCAGGGCCCGCAGCCGGCGGCGATGCAGGCGCGTGCCCACCACGGCCATCTGCTGATCGAAGGCCTCGAGCAGATCCTGCAGCTGGCCCTGCGCCAGGCCACGGCGCAGCAGCTGGGACCGCTGCCGCAACAGGCGGCCGTAGCGGCTGAGCAGCTCGGCGTACACCGGCTCGAGCTGCAGCACCACCCGATCCAACCACTGGCGCCGCAGGGCGGGCTCCCCCCGCACCAAATCCAGATCCAGGGCACTGAAGCCCACGCAGCGCAAGGGGCCAATCAGCTCGTGCTGGCGCTCCAGCACCCGGCCGTTGCGGCGCGCCTGGCGCCCCCCCTGGCGGCGCAACTCCAGCTCCAGCCGATCGGCGCCGTCGCATTCCGCGGCAATCAGGGCCGCCGGCTGCCCCTGGCGGATCAGATCGCGGTCGCTGCTGCAGCGGTGGGAGCGCAGGCTGCCCAGCAGCTCCACCGCCTCCAACAGGTTGGATTTGCCCTCGCCGTTGCGGCCGATCACCAGCAGCCGCGGCGCCTCCAGGCGCAGGCTGAGCTCGCCGTAATTGCGGAACTGGCGCAGCTCCAGGCGATGCAGCCGAATGGGTCTGGGGCCGTCTGAGGGCTAAGGTAAGGCCCGTGGGGCAGCTGATCCCGCGTGGGCATGTAGCTCAGTTGGATAGAGCATCAGATTCCGGTTCTGAGTGTCGGGGGTTCGAGTCCCTCCATGCTCGTGGCCCGATCAGCCGCTCTCCCTCAGCCCTGGGGCCCCGTCTCGTTTGAGCGGGGCTTTTTTCATGGCTGGCCCTCAGGCCTGCAGCCGCAGCCCCATGGCGCGGATGCCGCCGGGGTCCACCACAAACCCATGCTGGCGCAGGGTCTCCAGGGCCCCCTGGGGGGCCGCCACCGACACGCTGCAGCCGGGCAACTCCCGCCGCAGGCGCCCCAGGGCGGTGTGCACCAGCACCTGCAGCAACAGTTGCTGGGTGGCGGCGGGCTCCGCCGGATCCACCGCCAGATCCCAGAGATTGGCATTGAGGGCCTGATCGCTGGTGGCCCGCACGAATCCCACCAGCTGCCCGCCGGGGCCCCGCAGGCTCAGCTGCCAGGCGCTGGCCGCCAGGGCCCGCTCGAGGCGCTGCGACGGGCGGGAGGGCTCACCGCACAGCACCAGCAGCGCATTGAGCTCCTCGGCTCGGGGGGGTGCCTCGAACTCGAATGCATACCCGGGCGGCAGCTGGGGGGGCTGGGGCTGGCCGCGGAAGGGGATGAGGAGCGAATCGAGCACAACCAGGCCCCCTCAGCCGGTGTTGCGCATGCCGGCGGCGATGCCGTTGATCGTGAGCAACGCCCCCCGCAACAGCTCACTGCGGCTGTAGGTGCGGCCGTCTTCGCGGTCGGGGGCTTCGCTCATGGGGGGCTGGCGGTTCTGATCCCGCAGGCGCTTGAGCAGGGCCACCTGCAGGAACCCCAACGGAATGATCGTGCGGTTGCGCAGCTCCACCGACAGCTGCAGGCCGGGGTCGCCATCCAACAGGCGACGGTGCCCGGTGATCGCCAGCACCAGATCGCGGGTGAGCACGAACTCACCGGCGATGGTGTCGAAGATCTGCTCAAAGGCCTGGCGCGATTCCGGCCGACCCAACGACCGCACGTAGTGGTGGGCCAGGTCGAGGTCGACTTTGGAGAGGGTCATCTCCACCTTGGAGATGAGCATGCGGAAGAAGGGCCAGCGCTGGTACAGCTGCTGGAACAGCTCCAGCTGGCCGGGGTCGGCGTTGAGCTCCTCCTGCAGGGCCGCCCCCACGCCAAACCAGCTGGGCAACAGGAAGCGGCTCTGGGTCCAGCCGAACACCCAGGGGATGGCCCGCAGGCTGGAGAGGTCCTTGGCGCCGCTCTTGCGGCGGGCGGGCCGGCTGGAGATCTGCAGCTTGCTGATCTCCTCGATCGGGGTGACCTGCTGGAAGAAGGCCACCAGATCCGGGTTGTCGTGCACCAGGGCGCGGTAATGGCTGCGGGAGCGGGCCGCCAGCCGCGCCATCAGCTCGTTCCAACTGGGGGTGTCATCCACATGGCTGGTGACCAGGCTGTTCTGGATCACCGCGGTGGTGACGGTTTCCAGGTTGTAGAGGGCCAGCTCCGGCAGGGAGTACTTGGAGGCCAGCACCTCCCCCTGCTCGGTGATCTTGATGCGGCCGTTGAGGGTGCCGCTGGGCTGGGCCAGGATCGCCTGGTAGGCGGGCCCACCGCCGCGGCCCACGGAACCGCCGCGGCCATGGAAGATGCGCAGGGCCACGTCATGGCCGCTGGCCAGCTGCTGCAGGGCAATCTGGGCCTGGTGGATCTCCCAGTTGCTGGAGAGGAAGCCGGAATCCTTGTTGCTGTCGGAGTAGCCGAGCATCAGCTCCTGCAGGGGCTTGCCGGTGGGGCTGATGCTGGCGATCAGCTGGCGGTAGAAGGGCTCGGAGAACAGCCGCTCCATCACCGCCGGGGCGGCTTTGAGGTCCTCCACCGTTTCAAACAGGGGCACCACCAGCAGGCTGGAGCGCTGGGCCATGGGGTCCACCAGACCGGCCTCCTTGGCCAGCAGCAGCACCTCCAGCAGATCCGACACCGTGTGGCTCATCGAGATCACGTAGGTGCGGCAGATGCGGCTGCCGAATTCCTGCTGCAGCCGCTGCACCACCCGCAGCACATCGAAGGTTTCGGCGGTGGCCGGGCTCCACTGCACCGAGGGGGGGATCAGGGGGCGGCGGGTCTGCAGTTCGGTGAGCAGCCACTCCACCCGCTGGGGCTCCTCCATCTCGCCGTAGGGCACCGGCAACTGCAGGTAGCGGCTCAGTTCATCGAGGGCATCGCTGTGGCGGGTGCTCTCCTGGCGGATGTCGAGGCCGGCCAGGCAGAAGGCGAAGGTGTGCACCTGGGCGATCAGGTTGTCCAGGGGCTCGCAGCTGAGGCCCGTGCCGGAGAGGCTGTCGTTGATCAGCTCCAGGTCGTTGCGGAACTCCGTCACCGAGGCGTAGTGCAGCTCCGGGGCGGGCGCCGGGGCCAGGGCCCCCTGGCCAAATTCCGGCAGGGCGGGGCGGGTGTCGGAGGGGGTTTCCCAGCCGGCACTGGCCAGCTGCTGGTTGCGCTCATGGGTGAGGCGCAGGCGCTCCAGCACGTAGCTGAGCTTGAGGCGGTACGGCTCCAGCCGGTAACGGGCCGCCCGCTCCTCATAGATCTCCGGGAACCGCAGCCGGTCCATCTCCAGGGATTCCAGCAGCGGGGCGCTCACCTGGCTCCACTGCATCGAGATGCTGAGCTGATCGCGCAGATCCCCCACCGCCGCCAGGTAGCGCTCGAGCATCAGCTGCCGCTGGAAGCAGGCGGTGCGCCAGGTGATCTCCGGCGTCACCGAGGGGTTGCCATCGCGGTCGGAACCCACCCAGGAGCCGAAGCTGCAGAAGGCATCCCCGGGGGGCTGCACATCGGGATAGCTGGCGTTGAGGGCGGTACGAATCCGCTGCCGCAGCTGCGGCATGGCCCCGAACAGCACCTGTTGGAAGTAGTGGAGGGCGTAATCCACCTCATCCAGCACCGACGGCTTGAACTGGTGCAGTTCATCGGTGCGCCACCACAGCCGCACCTCCTCCTCCAGCTGCTGGCGCAGGCTCTGGCGGTCGTCGAGGTTGAGCAGCTGGCTGTGCTGCAGCTTCTGGATCAATGACGCCACCCGCCGCTGCTTGTGGCGGATGGTGTGGCGCACGATCTCCGTGGGGTGGGCCGTGAACACCAGCCGGATCTCCAGCTCCTGCAGCAGTTGCTCGATCTGGGCGGGCGGCACCCCGAGGCCCCGCATGCGGGCGAACAGCTCGCGGAAGGTGGCCGGTTCGGTTTGGGCCGCCAAGGGCGGCAGGAAGGGATCGCTGAGCTGCTCCTGGTGGTGGGCCTGGAGGCTCGCCAGGTAGCTGTCCTCCTCGATGTGCTGCTCGAGGATGTTGACCAGCTGGAAGTAGAGGGAGAACGCGCGGGCGGCGGCGATGCCCTCGGCCAGATCCATCTCGCGGATCAGCTGCACGATCTCGTCGGTGGCGGCCTCCGAACCCGCATCGGGCGCACCGCCGTCAATGGCGCCGCTGATGTCCTTCATGCGCAGCAGACGCTCGGCCTGTTGCGGCGGGCACTCGCTGCGCAGCACCGTCTGCCAGAGGTCTTCCACCAGCTCCAGCCGTTCCGCCAGCAGCCGGGGCCGGCTGGCCTCCGCGCCAGCGAGGGGGGCTGCGGCTGAGCCCGGTGCCGCTCCGGGCACGGCGCCGGTCGCTTCAGTGGCGGCGAGGGTGGGCCCCATGGAGGCGGAGTCGGCAGCGGAGCGAACCATGATCATCCCAAAGGGCCAAACCGTTCTGTCGCCAGATCCGCATTCAGCTGGTCTTCGCGGTGGGCCATGGCCGCCGCCCCGGCGGCGATCAACGGCGCCACGGCGGTGCCACTGCGGTGGGCCGCCAGCCATTGCATCGCCTGGTTGCCCTGCTCCAGCACGGCGTGCAGCGGAGCCAACCAGGGCTCCAGACCGCACTGCCGGGCCAGGGGGGTCATCTCCTCCAGGGCGGTGGCAATCCAGTCGCGGGCGGTGATCACGCTGCCGCTGCGCCAGTGCTGCAGCGGCGCCTCGAGGCTGTCGCGGGCGGCGGCGCGGTCGTTGGCATCGGCCAGCTCCGCCAGGGCCGCAGCATCCAGGTGGCTGGCGCGCAGGGGATCGTGGCGCTCAGGATCGATCAAGAGCTGCTGCAGCCGCAGTTCCGCGAAGGCGGTCACCGCCAGCAGCAACAGCGGATCGGTGATCAGATCACAAATGCGGATCTCCAGCCGGTTGAGGTCGTGGGGCCGGTCGTCACCGTTGGGGCGCACGGAGGTCCAGAGGTGGCGCACGTTCTGCATGCTCCCCTGCTGCAACTGCTGTTCCATCCAGGCGATGTAGTGGCCGTGGCTTTCGAACAGCGGCACCTGAGGTGGGGTGAGCGGAAACTGCAGCCAGCGCTGGGAATGGGTGCCGGTGCTGTGGCCATCGAGGAAGGGGGAACTGGCGCTGAGGGCCAGCAAAAGAGCACCTTCGCA
>BJHC01000075.1 GCA_014191535.1 Cyanobium sp.
CCCCCACCAGGAAGAACAGGGAGGCGCCGATCAGGCCGTGGCTGATCATCTGCAGCATGGCGCCGCTGGATCCCAGGGCGCTGAAGCTGCCGATGCCGATCAGCACAAAGCCCATGTGGCTGATGGAGCTGTAGGCGATCTTGCGTTTGAGGTTGCGCTGGGCGAAGGAGGTGAGCGCCGCGTAGATGATGTTCACCACCCCCAGCACCACCAGCAGCGGCGCGAACACCGCGTGGGCGTCGGGGAGGATCTGGCAGTTGAAGCGCAGCAGGGCGTAGCCCCCCATCTTCAGCAGGATGCCCGCCAGCAGCATGTGCACCGGCGCCGTGGCCTCCCCATGGGCATCGGGCAGCCAGGTGTGCAGCGGCACGATCGGCAGTTTCACCCCAAAGGCGATCAACAGGCCCGCATAGGCCAGCAGCTGGAACTTCACCGGGAAGCCCTTGGCCATCAGGTCGGTGTACTCGAAGCTGGTGTGGCCCCCGTAGAAGGCCATCGCCAGGCCCGCCAGCAGGATGAACAGGGAGCTGCCGGCCGTGTAGAGGATGAATTTGGTGGCGGCGTATTGGCGTTTCTTGCCACCCCAGATGGCCAGCAGCAGGTACACCGGCAGCAGCTCCAGCTCCCAGGCCAGGAAGAAGAGGAGCATGTCCTGCACGGCGAACACGGCGATCTGGCCGCCATCCATGGCCAGCAGCAGGAAATAGAACAGCCGTGGCTTGAAGCTCACCGGCCAGGCCGCCAGCACCGCCAGGGCCGTGATGAAGCTGGTGAGCAGGATCAGGGGCATCGAAATGCCATCGGCCCCCACCGACCAGGCGAGCCCCAGGTCGGGCAGCCAGCTCACCTTCTCCACCAGCTGCAGGTTGGGGTTGCTGGGGTCGTAGCCGTTCAGGTACCCGCCCACGGTGAGCAGGAAAGTGGTCAGGGCCACCCCGAGGGCGAACCAGCGCACCTGCTTGCCATCGCCCTTGTCTGGAACGAAGGGGATGCAGAGGGCCGCAGCGATCGGGAACAGGATCGAGGCGCTGAGCCAGGGGAAGGCTGTGCTGCTGGCCTGGGCCGATGCGGCGGCCAGGGTCACGGCGAAGTCCAGGGGCACAGATGGGCTCTTGGTGCTGGCCGGAGTGTAGAAATCCTGCCCAGGTCTGCCCGGTTGCCGTGCCGGATGTCACACAGAGCGTTGTGGGTTGGGTTGTTGCGCCGAGGCGCTCACCGCGTGGGCGGACATCGCCTCGGCGCAACAACCCAACCACTTGGGGAAGGGGGCTAGGTGGTGATGGGGGCGACGCGGGGGCTTAGCCGAGGGCGCCGAACAGCACCACCAGGGCGATCACGCCGCCGAACACGATCAGGGCATAGAACTGCGCCCGGCCGGTTTCGAAGTACTTCAAGCCTTCGCCGCTGCCCAGGGTCACCAGGCCGGTGAGGTTCACCACCCCATCCACCACCTTGGAGTCCACCTCCAGCACGGAGCGCGCCAGTTTGCGGCTGCCCTGCACGAACACCTTGTCGTTGATGTCGTCGAGGTACCACTTGTTGGCCAGGAAGGCGTTGAGGGCGGGGAAGCGGCCCGCCACGGCGGCCCCCAGATCGAGTTTGCGCAGGGCGTAGGCGAGCACCGCCACGCTGATGCCCACCACGGAGATGGTCACCGACGCCCCGGCCAGGGGCAGGAACTCGCCCCAGCTGAAGTGCTCCGCCACTTCGGCGGCCTCGTGGGGGTCGAGCAGGAAGCCGAAGCGGCTGTTCCAGGGCACACCGAGCAAGCCCACCAGCACCGAGGGCACCGCCAGCACCGCCAGGGGCATGGCCATCTGCCAGCCCGATTCGTGGGGGTGCTCGGCGTGGCTGTGGCCGTGGCCGTCGCCATGGTCGTCACCGGCCTTGCCCGCGGCCGCCAGCAGCTGGGTCTGCAGGGCACTGTCGTTGCCGCGGAACTCCCCTTCGAAGGTGAGGAAGTAGAGCCGGAACATGTAGAAGGCGGTCATGCCGGCGGTGACGAAGCCGGCGACCCAGAGCAGCGGGAAGCTGCCGAAGGCCTGGCCCAGGATTTCGTCCTTGCTCCAGAAGCCCGCCAGGGGCGGGATGCCGCTGATGGCCAGGCAGCCGATGAAGAAGGTGGTGCTGGTCACCGGCATCCAGCGCCGCAGGCCGCCCATCAGGCGCATGTCCTGGGCCAGCACCGGTTCGTGCCCCACCACCTCTTCCATGGCGTGGATCACGGATCCGGAGCCCAGGAACAGCATCGCCTTGAAGAAGGCGTGGGTCACCAGGTGGAACATCCCCGCCACCGGGGCGCCGCAGCCCATGGCCAGCATCATGTAACCCAGCTGGCTCACGGTGCTGTAGGCCAGGCCCTTCTTGAGGTCCATCTGGGTGAGCGCAATCGACGCCCCCAGCACGAGGGTGATCGTGCCGATCACAGCGATGAACAGCTGCACCTGCGGGAACGGCAGATACACCGGCTGCAGCCGTGCCACCAGGAACACGCCCGCGGCCACCATCGTGGCGGCGTGGATCAGGGCCGAGATCGGCGTCGGGCCCTCCATGGCGTCGGGCAGCCACACGTGCAGGGGGAACTGGGCCGACTTGGCCATGGGCCCCATGAACACCAACAGGCAGAGCAACACGGCCACGCCGGTGCTGACGCTGCCGCTGGCGATGGCCTCCTGCAGGCGGCTGCCGATCTGTTCAAAGCCGAAGCTGCCGGTGGCCCAGAACAACCCCAGGATGCCCAGCAGCAGGCCGAAGTCGCCCACGCGGTTCACCACAAAGGCTTTTTGGGCGGCATTGGCGGCGCCGTCGCGGTCGTACCAGAAGCCCACCAGCAGGTAGGAGCACATGCCCACCAGCTCCCAGAACACATAGATCTCCAGGAGGTTGGGGCTGATCACCAGCCCCAACATCGAGCTGCTGAACAGGGCCAGATAGGTGAAGAAGCGCACATAGCCCTTGTCGTGGGCCATGTAGCCATCGGAATACACCATCACCAGCAGGGCGATGGTGGTCACCAGGGCCAGCATCACCGCCCCGAGCGCATCCACGCGGAACCCCATCTCCAGGGTGAAGGTGCCGGCGCTCGCCCAGTTGAACAGCACTTCGGTGGCGCCGGCCCCGGCCAGCTGCTGTGCCAGCACCGCATAACTCAGCACCGCAGCGGCCCCCACACAGCTGATCAGCAGCAGCGCCACGGGTTTGCGCAGGCGGTTGATCGTGCGGTTGAAACTGATCAGCCCCAGACCCACCAGGCAGGCCCCCGCCAGGGGCAACACCGGGATCAGCCAGGCGAGTTCGGCGGGCGAGGGCATCCGGCTCTGGGGCAGTCGGCTCGAGTGTAGGCAGGCCGTTGCTGGGTTTCAGCCGGTGCTGACAGTGGTGGATCAGCCCAGCCAGTGGGCCAACGCGGAGCGTGAGAAGGCCGTGGCGCCGGTGCCGATGAAGCGATGGGCCCACCAGAACACCCCCACGGCGATGGCGATGCCCAGCTGGGCCGGCCGCAGAAACTCCGCCAGCACCAGCTGCTGGCGTCCATCCAGCACCGCCCGGAAGGGCAGCACCGAGGTGCTGGCCTTGAGCTCCTCGAAGGCCGGGCCAAAGCGATTGGCCAGGCGGCGATCCCCATTCCAGACCGCGAACAGGTGGTGGGCGATCAATCCCGCACAGGCGGCCACCATGAAGCTGCTGCCGATCCAGAGCAGGTGGGTGGCGCACCAGAGGATCTGCCCCACGGCCTGGGGATGGCGGCTGATGCGGATGATGCCTGTGGCGTAGAGGCGCACCTGCGGTTTGAGCACCGCCGGGATCTCCAGCAGGTTGTAGGTGGCGGGGTACAGAAACAGAAAGCTGATGGCGGTGCCCCCCCACACCAGCGGCACGATCCAGGGTTGATCCTGCAGGTTCCACAGGCGCACACCGTCGTAGCGGTGGGCGAGGAAGTAGCCGATCACCACCACGGCCGAGGGGATGCTCACGGCGGCGAACAACAGGCGCCAGGCCCGCTCGCCGATGCGCTGCGCCCCCCAGGCCCGCAGGGAGGCCCCACCGCTGTGGATCACGGCAAAGGCCAGCAGCAGGCCGAGCATCACCCAACTGCTGTGGTGCAGGTCGCTCGGCGCCGACAGGCTGGGCTGAACGCTGGGCTGCACGCGGGTCCGGCTCGGGGAACCGCGATTCTCGCCAGTCGCCTAAGCGGCCGTTGATCCCCCCTAGAGTTCGACACCTTCGCGGAAGCGCAGCGCCCCTGCATGGCTGATCTGCCCTTCACCCTTGATCAGCTGCGCATCCTGCGGGCCATCGCCAGCGAAGGCAGTTTCAAGAAGGCCGCCGACAGCCTGTACGTCACGCAGCCGGCCGTGAGCTTGCAAATCCAGAACCTGGAGAAGCAGCTGGATGTGTCCCTGTTTGACCGGGGCGGTCGCAAAGCCCAGCTCACCGAGGCCGGGCACCTCTTGTTGAGCTACTGCGATCGCATCCTGAGCCAATGCCAGGAGGCCTGCCGTGCCCTCGACGATCTCCACAACCTCCGCGGCGGCTCCCTTGTGGTCGGGGCCAGCCAGACCACGGGCACCTATCTGATGCCCCGCATGATCGGGCTGTTCCGCCAGAAGTATCCCGATGTGGCGGTGCAGCTGCAGGTGCACAGCACCCGCCGCACCGGCTGGAGCGTGGCCAATGGCCAGATCGATCTGGCGATCATCGGCGGCGAGCTGCCCAGCGAGCTCAATGAGCTGCTGCAGGTGGTGCCCTACGCCAGTGATGAACTGGCCCTGGTGTTGCCCACCAAGCACCCCCTGGCCCGTCTGCCGGAGCTCAGCAAGGACGACCTCTACCGCCTCGGCTTCGTCTGTCTGGATGCCCAATCCACCACCCGCAAGATGGTGGACCAGCTCTTGGCCCGCTCCGGCCTGGATGTGGCGCGCCTGAAGATCGAGATGGAACTCAATTCCTTCGAGGCCATCAAAAACGCGGTGCAGAGTGGTCTGGGGGCCGCCTTCCTGCCGGTGGTGTCGATCGAGCGCGAGCTGGCCGCCGGCAGCCTGCATCGCCCGGCCCTGGCCGATCTCTCCGTGCGGCGTCAGCTCAAGCTGATCAGCCATCCCTCCCGCTACTGCTCCCGGGCTGCGGATGCCTTCCGCAAGGAGATCCTGCCGGTGTTCGCTAGCCCCGACAGCCCCCTGCGCCGGCCCCTGCTGCAGAACCAGCCGCCGGTGGCGGTGGAAGCACCGGCGTGAGCTTCAGGCCAGAGGGCCTCAGAACTGATCCGCCTCCGGCGTGATGCCGACGCTGTCATCGGCGACGCCCTTGGTGAGGAATTTGTTCTCGGTGATGTCGGTCTGGTAGACGCAACGCACGATCGGTTTGTCCTTCACCGATCCGATGTACGCGAAGGTGTTCATGCGCTGCTTGCACTGGCGCATCTGCTCGGCGGTCACTGCGCCCTCCTTCTGCAGCACGCTCCAGTTCTCCCGGCGGATCACGCAACCCGGCTTCAGGGATGGCTGGGTCACGAAGCTGGAGCTGGGGTTCATCGTGGTGTACAGCTCGATGTCCATCACGAAGGCGCTGGCGCCCCACTGGCGGCAGAACTCCGGATCGGGAACGGCCATGTCCAGCTGTTGGGAGCTGGCGATGTTGCCCTGATCCCCCTGGGTGGTGCTGGAGATGCCGGTGCCGATGCCGATGCCCACGATCAGCACGCCCGCCAGCACGGCGATGGTGGCCACATTGAACTGAAAGTTGCCGCCGCCAGGGCCTTTGCCACCGCTTCCACCCGGGCCGCCCGGACCGGCGGGCCCACGGGAGCGCTCGCCCCGGCGTGGGTCGCCGTAGGGGTCTCGGCCGCGGCGCTCCGGCGGACCGTCGTATCCGCCGTAGCGGTCGTCGTCGTATCCGCGGCCGGCGCGGGGGCGATTCATGCGCTTTGGGGTGCCTGGGGAAGGCCCATGGAGTAATTCAGCACCCGGCAATCCGGGTTGTACCGCAGTTGGCCGGCCTGGAGGAGTTCGCGGATCTTGCCCTCGAGCTCCGAACCGATGCGGCGCAGGGTGTAGTCGTTGAGATCGGCCCCGGCGTAGGCATCCACGAGCTCCCGAAACCGCTGCTGCACGATCCCCTGGGTGCTCGCGTCCCACAGGAATTCGTTGTCGGGGTCGAGGTCCAGGGTGAGTTGGCTGGGGTCAGACACCAGCTGGCCGTTGTCCACCCGGGCCGTGAACAGGCGCACGTGGCGGGTGGTGCATTTGATCAGGGGGCTGCCGGTTGCAGGGTCGGCCATGGCGGATGCGGTGCGAATGCCGGCTTTCAAGACTTTAGGAACCAGTCCGCGCTGCCGGTCAACGGAGACCGCCCGGCCCTCTGAGCAACAGCCGCTGGAGAGCGCCTCTTAAGGTTGCGTGCTGATTCGGGGTTTCCCATGCGCGTCGCCATTGCCGGTGCTGGTTTGGCCGGTTTGGCCTGTGCCAAGTACCTCTGCGATGCCGGCCACACGCCGGTGGTGGTGGAAGCCCGCGATGTGCTCGGCGGCAAGGTGGCCGCCTGGCAGGACGAGGACGGCGACTGGTACGAGACCGGCCTGCACATCTTTTTCGGCGCCTACCGCAACATGCGCCAATTGTTCAAAGAGTTGAACATCGAAGACCGGCTGCAGTGGAAGAGCCATTCGATGATCTTCAACCAGAAGGAAACCCCGGGTACCTACAGCCGCTTCGATTTCCCCGATATTCCGGCCCCGCTGAACGGCGTGGCAGCCATCCTGGGCAACAACGATCTGCTCACCTGGCCTGAAAAGATTGCTTTCGGCCTGGGCCTGGTG
>BJHC01000076.1 GCA_014191535.1 Cyanobium sp.
ACTCACCGCCGGGCCCAGGGCCACCCGCAACGCATCGCGGCGACAGCCCAGCGCCTCCAGGCGTTCGATCGCCCGCAGCACGATGCCCCCCGCCACCCCACGCCAGCCCGCGTGGCAGGCGGCCACTCGGCCGCTGTCCGGATCGGCCAGCAGCACGGGCGTGCAATCAGCCCCACACACCCACAGGCTCTGGCCGCCGGCATCGCTCACCAGGCCATCGGCCTCGGGCCAGGGTTCCGCACTGGCGGCAGATGCCGGTAGCACCACGGCACTGTGCACCTGTTGGGGGCGGTGCACGCTGACGCCAGCGCTCACATAGCCCGCCAACACCTCCGGGCCGCGGCCCTGCCACTGGCGGGTGAAGAAGCCGTGTTCGAAATCGCTGAGCAGATCCGCCTGGAGGTAATAGCCCCCGTAGCAGCCGATCCAGGTCCAACCCTCGAGGGCATTGAACCCCGCATCGGGGCGGTCGAAGGGGGGATCAACCGCTTCAGCCATCCGGCAGATCCCGCAGGATCCAGAAGCCGTCAAAGCCCTGCTGCTCCGGGCTGCTCTGCACCGCCAGGAACTGCAGCCCCGCCGCCTGGGCACGGGCGGCACGGAAGGCCTCGGCGGCGGCGGCCGACTCCTCGGCCTCCAGATTGCCCAGCAACCAGCGGTCCTCCAGCCCCGCCTCCAGCACCAGCTGACCGCCGCTCACCTCCAGGCGCACCGGCTCCAGGCCGGCGATCCAACCGGCAATGGCCAGGGAGCGGCTGGCACTGAACAGCCGCAGGCCGCTCACCATCCACTCGGGATCCAGGGGCTCACCGTCAGGGCCGTCGGGCAGGGGCAGCAACCCCGGGAAGCTCACCTCCCAATCGGCCGCATCCCGCAGGGCCGCCAGGGGCAGCGACGCCCAGCTCCAGGAATCACCGCGGGCCGCCTCCGGCAGCGGCACCGCCAGGGGTTGAATCGGCTGGGGGGGCGGCGCCAGGGGGCCGGCCATGTAGCCCTCCTCGGCCGGATACACCGTGGCCTGGCGCTCCTGCAGCCACTCCACCAGGGCATAGCAGCGGCGGCTGGGTACCAGCTCGAAACCGAGGGTTTCGGCGGCCCGCTGCACCATCGTGCGCATCGAGGCCCGCCAGCAGCGCAGTTTGCGCGGTGCCGCAAAACCCTGCTCCGCCGCGGCCGCCAGAGCCTGCTCCAGGGCTTCGCGCAGCCACTGGGAATTCACGCTGGAGGCGGGGCAGTTCAGGGCCCAGCGGAAGCGTTGGCCCGAGGCTTCCGACCCGCTGGGGGAACTGCAGATCAGCAGCTCCCAGCGCTTCTTGCCATCGGGCTCGAGGATCGGGCGGGAGTAGTAATCGAGTTCCCAGTCGGCCTGGATGGGCGAGGCCGCCGTGCCTGCAGAGCTGGGGGGGGCTGCCTCGGTGGCCTGACTCATCCGGCGGACTGTTCCTGTTGGCGCAGCACGCTACGCGCTCTGTTGGCCCGATCGGCGGCCTCCGCCATCACACGGTCGCGATCGATCAACAGTTCACCGGGCTGCCCCTCCAGCAGGGCGGTGTTCAGGGCGATGCGGCCCCGGCCGGGATCCAGCTCGGTGATCAACGCCTTCACCCGATCCCCCTGGCCGAACACCTCGCGCAGGTCGCGCAGTTGGCCGCCCGTGAGCGCCGACTGGTGCAGCAGCCCGCTGATGCCCCCCAGGTCGATGAACAGGCCGTAGGGCTTGATCGACACCACCTGGCCCTCCACCAGCTGGCCCACCTCCAGGTTCTGGAACAGGGCCGCGGTGGCGGCCTTCTTCTCGGAGAGCACCAACTTGCGGGTTTCGGGGTTCACCTCCAGGAAGGCCACACCGAGGGTCTTGCCCACCAGGGCCTCGTGGTTCTCCCCCTCCTGCAGCTGGGAGCGGGGGATGAAGCCCCGCAGCCCTTCCACATCACAGGTGACGCCGCCGCGGTTGAAGCCGTTCACCTTCACCTGCAGCACCTTGCCCTCCTTCTCCAGGAGGCGCACCTTCTCCCAGCTCTGGCGCAGGGCCAGGGCCCGGGCGCTGATGGTGACCATGCCATCGGCGTTCTGCTCACGGGTGACCAGCACCTCCACCTGCAGGCCCTTCGGGAACCGCTCCTTGAGGTTGGTGATCACCCCCAGGCCGCACTCCTTCTTGGGCATGAAGCCGGGGGCCTTGCCACCAATGTCCACATAGACGCCGTCGCTCTCCAGCCCGATCACCGTGCCGGTGGCCACCTCGCCGGTGGTGCCCACAAATTCCTGCTCATCGAGGGCGGCCAGGAAGGCCTCCTCATCGAAATCAAACTCATCCACGGTGCGGGCCGGCGCTGCGGCGCTGGCCGGCTGGGGGGCGGCCCGGCGCTGGCGACGCTCATCGGGCCCCAGCAGGTCGGCCATGCTCAGGCCTTCGAAGCCGCTGAGGTCAAACAGCTCGTCGTCCCCGACGGGGGTGGCCGCTGAGGCCGCGGCCGGGGAGCTGGGGCGCTGGGGGGCGATCGGCGCCTCACCACGGCCGGCGCGGGCGGCGTTCTCCAGCTGAGCGGCGCGGGCGTTAGCCGCCTCCGCGGCGGCGCGGGCCTCAGCGGCCTCGCGCTCCAGCCGCAGCTGCTCCTCCTTCTTGGTGAGTTGCAGCACCTGCGGGGGCTTGCGCAACGGGGGCGTGGCGGCGTTGGGGCGCGGTGCCACCGGCGGCTGCGGCCGGGGCGACTGGGCTTGTTGGCCGGCCGGGGGCTGGGATTGCGGGGTGCCAGAACCGGCCATGGCCAAAGCGACGTTGCACAGCCGCACACTGTAAGGAGGCCCCTCGACCCTTCAGGAGCGCAGCGATGGCAGCAAGCCCCGCCGGTCCGGCACCCCGGCGCCTGGAGCAACTCAGCTGGCCTCGGCTGCAGGCGGCGGCCCAGCGGCCGGGCAGCACGGTGGTGTGGCCGTTCGGGGCCTTCGAGCAGCACGGCCCGCATCTCCCCCTCGGCACCGACGGGCTGTTCGCCGATCGCCTGCTGGATGCGGTGCTGGCGGAGCTACCGGCGGAGCTGCCGATCTGGCGACTGCCACTGCAGAGCCTGGGGTTTTCACCGGAGCACGGCGCCTTTGCCGGCACCCTCAGCCTGCCGGCGGAGGCGGTGCTGCACCTGGTGGAAACGGTGGGGCGCCAGTTGGCCAGCGCCGGCTTTGAGCGGCTGGTGCTGTTCAACGGCCATGGGGGGCAGATTGCCCTGCTGCAGGTGGCGGCCCGCCAGCTGCGCGCCGCAGTGCCCCAGCTGGGGGTTTTGCCCTTCTTCCTGTGGAGTGGCCCGGCCGGGGTGCTGGAGCTGCTGCCGGAACCGGAACGCAGCCAGGGGCTGCATGCGGGGCTGGCGGAAACCAGCCTGATGCTGCAGCTGGCGCCGGAGCTGGTGGGGGAGGCCCGGCCGGTGGATGGCCTGGTGAACCCGGCGCCGCCGGCGGGCTGGAGCCTGGAGGGGGCCGTGCCCAACGCCTGGCTCACCACCGATCTCTCCGCCAGCGGCGTGGTGGGGGATGCCCGGGGCGCCAACCCCGAGCTCGGGGAGGCGCTGCAGCGTCGCCTGGTGGAGGGGTGGCGTCAGTTGCTCCTGGAGCTGCTGCACAGCGCGTGGCCGCCCCGCCAGGGTTGGAAACCCCAACCGTGAAGCCCAGCCCACAATTTCAGACGGTTAAAGTCGACACCAGATCTGCGGCAGTTCAACGGTATGGCGACCCTGGAAGCGGCCCCCTCCAACGCGGTAGCCGGCAGCCCTGAGGGCCTGCCCGACTTCAGCAGCGCCGCCTACAAGGACGCCTACAGCCGCATCAACGCCATCGTGATCGAGGGCGAGCAGGAGGCCCACGACAACTACATGGCCATCGGCACCCTGCTGCCGGAGCAGGCCGAGGAGCTGGCCAAGCTGGCGCGCATGGAGCTGAAGCACATGAAGGGCTTCACCGCCTGCGCCAAGAACCTGGAGGTGGAGGCCGACATGCCCTTCGCCAAGACCTTCTTCGCGCCACTGCACGGCAACTTCCAGAAGGCCCTGGCGGAGGGGAAGATCACCACCTGCCTGCTGATTCAGGCCATCCTGATCGAGGCCTTCGCCATCTCGGCGTATCACATCTATATCCCTGTCGCCGACCCCTTCGCCCGCAAGATCACCGAGGGGGTGGTGAAAGACGAGTACACCCACCTCAACTACGGCCAGGAGTGGCTCAAGGCCAACCTCGCCACCGTGCGTGAGGAACTCGAGCAGGCCAACCGCGACAACCTGCCCCTGGTGCGCCGCATGCTCGAGCAGGTGGCCGGCGACGCCGCCGTGCTGCACATGGACCAGGAAGACCTGATGGCGGACTTCCTCAGCTCCTACCAGGACGTGCTGATGGAGATCGGCCTCAGCGGCCGCGAGATCGCCCGCATGGCGGCGGCAGCGCTGGTCGGCTGAAGCTGTAGCGTCCACCACACTTCAGACCCACCCGCATGTTCGGCCTCATCGGACATTCGACCAGCTTCGAGCAGGCGCGGTTGAAGGCCCGATCCCTCGGTTACGACGAGTACGCCGACGGGGATCTCGACATGTGGTGTGCGGCTCCGCCCCAGTTGGTGGAGCGGGTGACGGTGACCAGCCTCACCGGCCAACAGATCGAGGGGGCCTACATCGATTCGGTGTTCGTGCCGGAGATGCTGCGCCGCTTCAAGACCGCCAAGCGCAAGGTGCTCAAGGCGATGGAGCTGGCCCAGAAAAACGGCATCACCATCACCGCCCTGGGGGGCTTCACCTCGATCATTTTTGAAGACATGAACCTGCTCAAGGAGGAGCGGGTGAGTGCGGTGGAGCTGGATTGGACCCGCTTCACCACCGGCAACACCCACACCGCCTGGGTGATCTGCCAGCAGGTGGAAACCAACGCCCCCCGGCTGGGCATCGACCTGGCCACCGCCAAGGTGGCGGTGGTGGGCGCCAGCGGCGACATCGGCAGTGCCGTCTGCCGCTGGCTGCAGCGCCGCGGCGTGGGGGAACTGCTGCTGGTGGCCCGCCGGCCGCAGCCGCTAATTGACCTGCAGCAGAGCCTCGGGGAGGGGCGGATCCTCTCCCTGGAGGAGGCCCTGCCGGAGGCCGATGTGGTGGTGTGGGTGGCCAGCCTCCCCCAGAGCCTGGAGATCGACACCGCCTCCCTCAAGAAGCCCTGCCTGATGATCGACGGGGGCTACCCCAAGAATCTGGACAGCAAGGCCGCCGCCCCCGGGGTGCATGTGCTCAAGGGCGGCATCGTGGAGTTCTGGCAGGACATCGGCTGGCAGATGATGGAGGTGGCCGAAATGGCCAAACCCCAGCGGCAGATGTTTGCCTGCTTCGCGGAAGCGATGCTGCTCGATTTCGAAGCGCTGCACACCAACTTCAGCTGGGGCCGCAACAACATCACCCTGGCGAACATGGATCGCATCGGCGAAGCTTCCCTGAGGCACGGTTTCCGGGCCCTGGAGCTGGAGCCGAGCGACCAGGCGCCGGCGGTGCTGGCCCCCGCCTGAGTTCCGCTTCCCTCAGCACCCCCTTCAGCCTCACCTCCCTGCCGCCGATCCCGATGGCCCGCCGCCCCCTGCTCGAGTTTGAAAAGCCCCTGGTGGAGCTCGAGGAGCAGATCGAGCAGATCCGGCAACTCGCCAAAGACTCGGAAGTGGATGTGAGCCAGCAGCTGCTGCAGCTGGAAACCCTGGCGGCCCGCCGCCGCGAGGACATCTTCTCCAACCTGACGCCGGCCCAGAAGATTCAGGTGGCCCGCCACCCACAGCGGCCCAGCACCCTGGATTACATCCAGGTGCTCACCGATGAATTCATCGAACTGCACGGCGACCGCCGCGGCAGCGATGACCAGGCCCTGGTGGGGGGCGTGGGCCGCATCGGCGATCAGGGGGTGGTGCTGCTGGGGCACCAGAAGGGCCGCGACACCAAGGAGAACGTGGCGCGCAACTTCGGCATGGCCTCCCCCGGCGGCTACCGCAAGGCGATGCGCCTGATGGACCACGCCGACCGCTTCCGCCTGCCGATCCTCAGCTTCATCGACACCCCCGGCGCCTACGCCGGCCTGCTGGCGGAGGAACAGGGGCAGGGTGAGGCCATCGCTGTGAACCTGCGCGAGATGTTCCGGCTACGGGTGCCGATCGTGGCCACCGTGATCGGGGAGGGGGGCTCCGGCGGCGCCCTGGGCATCGGCGTGGCCGACCGGCTGCTGATGTTCCAGCACAGCGTCTACACCGTGGCCAGCCCGGAGGCCTGCGCATCGATCCTGTGGCGCGATGCCGGCAAGGCGCCGGTGGCCGCCGAGGCCCTGAAGATCACCGCCCCCGATCTGCTCAAGCTGGGGATCATCGATGCCGTGATCCCCGAACCCTCCGGCGGCAACCACTGGGCCCCGCGGCAGGCGGCCGAAAACCTGCGCGCCGCCCTGCTGCAGCACCTGAACGATCTCCAGACCCTGAGCGAGCCGGAGCTGATCGAGCAGCGCTACGCCAAGTTCCGCCGCATGGGGCGCTTCCTGGAGGCCGGCACCCAGGACCCCAGCCTCAGCTCCTGATCAGCACGCCCCCATCCCCTTGAGCGATTCCCCCCGTCCCGCCGTTCTGATCAGCGGCGCCTCCCGCGGCATCGGTGCCGCCACCGCCCGCCAGTTCGCAACCGCCGGCTACGACCTGCTGCTGCTGGCCCGCAGCGGTGCCGAACTGGAGGCCCTGGCCAGCGAGTTGCGCCCCCTGGGCAGCCGCGTGGAAACCTGCTGCCTG
>BJHC01000077.1 GCA_014191535.1 Cyanobium sp.
TTCGCGGCGGTGGCCTGAGCCCAGACCTTGCTCCGCCCCGTGCTGCACCTCGCCCTGAGCCGTCGCCCCCGGGCCTGGTTCGCGGCCCTGCTGGGGGGGCTGGCCCTCGGGGGCTGCCGAGGCGGTGATCCGGCGGCCCAAGGGCCGGTGAACCTGCAGGGCGGTGTGCCGGTGGGGGCGGTGCTGGCCCTGAGCGGCAACGCCAACGTCTATGGCCAGGATCAGCGGGTCGGCCTCAACCTGGCCCTGGCCCAGCTCAACGGCAGCGGCGGCATCGGTGGCACGCCGCTGCGCCTGGCGATCGAAGACAGCGGCAGCGACGACCCGGGGGCGAACGCCGCCATGACGCTGCAGATCAACCGCGGCATGTTGGCGGTGATCGGGCCCACCCTGTCGCAACAGGCGTTCGCCGCCGACCCCATCGCCCAACGGCGCGGCATGCCCGTGGTGGCCCCCTCCAACACGGCCACCGGCATCCCCCAGATCGGCCATTTCATCAGCCGTGTGTCGGCCCAGAGCTCGGTGATCGCACCGCTCTCGATCGCCAAGGCCCTGGAGTTGCACCCCACGATCCGCCGGGCGGCCGTGTTCTACGCCCAGGACGACGCCTACAGCACCGCCGAGACCACCATTTTCCAGAAGGCGCTCAGCGCCAAAGGGCTCAAGCCGATCACGGTGCAACGCACCCAGCTGGCCGACAACGACTTTCAGAACCAGATCAGCGCCGCCCTGGCGCTGAAGCCGGATCTGATCGTGCTGAGCCTGCAGGCGGTGGATGGCGGCAACCTGGTGCGCCAACTGCGGGAACTCGGCTACCGCGGCACCGTGGTGGTGGGCAACGGCATGAACACGCCCAACATCTATCCGATCTGCCAGAAGTACTGCGACGGCCTGCTGATCGCCCAGGCCTACAGCCCGGAACTCGACACACCGGTGAACCGCGCCTTCGTGCGGGCCTTTGCCGCCAACCAGGCCCGCAGCGGCCGTGGCCCGGTGATTCCGCCCCAGCTCACGGCCCAGGCCTACACGGCGCTGCAGGTGATCGGCGACGCCCTGCAACGGCTCAACGCCCAGCGTCCCCTCAAGACCCTCACCGTGGCCGAGGCCCGCAAGGGGCTGATGGATGCCATCTTGAGCGGCACCTACCAAACGCCCCTCGGTGAGATCCACTTCACCCCCGATGGCGAAGTGGTGCAGAAGAACTTCTTCGTGGCCCAGGTGCGCATGAACCCCGATGGCCGCAGTGGCCGCTTTGCCCTGCTGCCCTGATCCGATGGCTCCCCAGCAACCGCATCGCTCCCTGCTTCACCCCCTGCGCCCGCTCCCCCTGGCCTTGGCCGTGGTGGCCCTCGGCGGCGTGCTGGCCAGCTGCAGCAGCAACCGTGGCGATCAGCTGCGCCTCGGTGCCGGCATTGCCCTCACCGGCAACGGCGGCCTGCTGGGGCAGGACGCCCGCACCGGCCTCGACCTGGCACGGCAGCAGTTCGCGGCGAAACAACCGGGGCTGGAGCTGCAACTGGAGGACACCGGCAGCGATGAAGCCGGGGCGACCGTGGCCTTTCGCCGGCTGATCAACGCCAAACCGGTGGCGATTGTGGGGCCCTCGTTTTCCCAGCAGGGCTTTGCCGTGATGCCCATGGCCGACCGGGCCGGGATCCCGGTGATCGGGGTGTCGACCACCGCCGAAGGCATCCCCCAGATCGGCCGCTTCGTGGCCCGGGTGGCCTCGCCGGTGACGGTGATTGCCCCGCGCTCCCTGGCCAAGGCGGTGCAGCTCAACCCGGGCATCCGCCGGGTGGCGGTGTTCTTCGCCCAGGACGACGTCTTCTGCACCTCGGAAACGCAGATCTTCCAGAAGGCGATTCGTGCCAAAGGGCTGGAGCTGGTGGCGGTGCAGCGCACCTCCGTGAGCGACACCGACTTCCAGATCCCGATCACCAACGTGCTGCGCAGCCGGCCCCAGCTGGTGGTGATCTCAGCGCTGGTGTCCGATGGCGGCAACCTGGTGCGCCAACTGCGCGAACTCGGCTACACGGGGCCGATCGTGGCCGGCAATGGGCTCAACACCCCGAACATCTACCCCGTCTGCCAGCGGCATTGCGACGGGCTGATGATCACCCAGGCCTACAACCCCAGCCTCAACAACGCCAGCAACCGCAGCCTGTTGGCGGCGTTCCGCAAGGGTCGCCCCGCCGATGCCGTGCCACCCCAGGTGACAGCCCAAGCCTTCACGGCCTACCAGGTGGTGCACGAAGCCCTGGCCAGCCTCAAGACCACCCTTCCCCAGGGCACCAGCCTCCCCAGCCTGCCGCTGGGGGAGCTGCGCCAGCGGCTGCTCAAAACCATGCTGGCGGGCACCTACCAGACCCCGCTCGGGGAGCTGCGCTTCTCACCGGAGGGTGAGGTGCTGCAGCGGGACTTCAGTGTGGCGCGGGTGAGCATGGCCGCCGACGGCCGGAGTGGGCGCTTCGTGCTGCTGCCCTGACCCATGCAAGACCTGCTGCAACTGCTGCTGAATGGCCTCTCCACCGGAGCGGTCTATGCCCTGTTCGCGCTGGGCTACACCCTGGTGTTCTCGGTGCTGGGGGTGATCAACTTCGCCCACGGGGCGGTGTTCACCCTGGGGGCCTACTTCACCTATTTCCTGATCGGCGGCGCGGCCGGGGCCAACGGCGTGCTGGCGGGGCTGCAACTGCCCTTTGCGCTGCCGTTCTGGCTGGCGCTGCCGCTGGCGGGGCTGGGTGCCGCCGCTGTAGCCCTGCTGATTGAACGCACCGCCTTTGCCCCCCTGCGGCAGCGCAGCGCCGATCCCTTGCTGGCCCTGATCACCAGCCTGGGGGCCGGGGTGGTGCTGGTGAACCTGATTCAGCTGCTGGTGGGGGCGGAGAGCTACGCCATCCCCACCGGCGCCCTGGCGGGCCTGCCGGCGGCGGTGCGCATCGGCGGGGCCCAGGTGCGCAGCGTGCAACTGCTGCTGCTGCTGGTGGCCGCGGTGCTGCTCACCCTGCTCACCCTCTGGATCGACGGCACCCGCAGCGGCAAGGGCCTGCGGGCGGTGTCCGAAGACCCCACCACCGCACGGCTGCTGGGCATTCCCAGCGACCGCATGATTCAGATCGCCTTTGGCCTCAGCGGGTTTCTGGCGGGCATCGCCGGCGGCCTGGTGGGGCTCAGCGTCAGCATCGCCGGCCCCTACTTCGGCATCGGCTATGGCCTCAAGGGCCTGGGGGTGCTGGTGCTGGGGGGCCTCGGCAGCGTTCCCGGCGCCGTGCTGGGGGGCTTGATCATTGGCCTGGCGGAGGCCTGCGTGCCCGCCGATCTCTCCGGCTACCGCGATGTGGTGGCCTACGGCTTCCTGTTCGTGGTGCTGCTGGTGCGGCCCCAGGGGCTGCTGGGCCGCGTGCTGCCCAGCAAGGTCTGAGCGAGGCGACCGCCATGGACTCCCTGCTGATCGACGCGAGCCTGCTGCAACAGATGCTGATCGGAGCCCTGTTGGGGCTCTCGGTGTACCTGCCGCTGCGTTGCGGCCAGTTGTCGCTGGCGACGCCAGGCTTTTACGCCATCGGCGGCACCCTGGCGGCCCTGCTGTCCACGCGGGTGGCCGCCCTGGGGGCAGCCGAGCCGGTGTATCCCCTCAGTTCGGTGCTACTGGAGATGCTGCTGGCGGCGGGTCTGGCCGGCGGATTGGCCGTGGGCATCGGCCGTGTGGTGCTGCGGCTGCGGGGGGTGTACCTGGCCATCGCCACCATCGCCCTGGTGGAGATCCTGCGGGTCACCACCCTCAACCAGGAGTCGCTCGGGGGCGCGGTGGGCATCTTCGGCATCCCCCAGCCCTTCCTCGATCCAGAGGGCTATGCCCTGTTCACCCTGGTCGCCCTGGCCCTGGTGTGCTGGCTCTGCGATCGGCTCGAACGCCAACGGCTGGGCCGGGCCATGGAGGCCATCCGTGAAGACGAACTGGCCGCGGCCTGCCAAGGCATCGACACCGACCGCACCAAGTTGGTGGCCTTCGTGCTCAGTGCCGTGGTGGCGGCGATCACCGGCGTGATCAGCGCCCATTTCCTCAACTCCTGGAACGCGCGGTTGGGGAACTTCGACGCCAGCATCACCACCCTGGCCTTTGTGGTGTTCGGTGGCTCCCGCACCTGGGCCGGCCCGGTGCTGGGGGGCCTCACCCTCACCGCCCTGCCGGAATTGCTGCGCCCGATCGGCGACCTGCGCCTGATCGTGTTTGGCCTGGTGATTCTGGTGGGCCCGTTGCTGCTGCCCCAGGGGCTGATCACCCCGGAACGGCTGCGCAAGCTGGTGCGGCTGGTGCGTCGCATCCCCCCATTGGCGCCCCGGAGCGAGGGTCCATGAGCGGCACGGTTCCCCTGCTGCAGACCCGCAACCTGGGGGTGCGCTTCGGCGGCCTGCAGGCCCTCGACGCCATCGATCTGGAGGTGCAAGCCGGCGAGATTTTCGGCTTGCTGGGCCCCAACGGCGCCGGCAAGACCACCCTGTTCAACCTGATCTCCGGGGTCACGCCCGCCAGCAGCGGCGAGGTGCTCTGGCGCGGTGGAGCCATCCACGGCATGGATGCCAACCGCATCGCCCGGCTGGGCATCGCCCGCACCTTCCAGAATCTGCGGCTGTTCCAGGCGCTGAGCTGCCGCGACAACGTGCTGGTGGGGCTGCACCGCCACGCCCGACTCCAGTGGCCCGCCGCCCTGCTGGGCACGCCCCTCGCCCGCCGCCACCATCGCCAACTGCTGGAGCGGGCCCAGGGGCTGCTGGAGTTGTTGGAGATCGGTCACCTGGGGGATCAACTGGCCGCAGGCCTTTCCTATGGCGACCGCCGCCGCCTGGAAATCGCCCGGGCCCTGGCCAACAGCCCGGAGCTGTTGCTGCTCGACGAACCGGCCGCGGGCATGAACCCCACGGAGAAGGAGGAGCTGCGCCATCTGATCCGCAGCCTTCGCAACCGCTTCGACCTCACCGTGCTGATCATTGAGCACCACGTGCCCTTGATGCTGGGGTTGTGTGATCGGCTGGCGGTGCTGAATTTCGGGCGCCGCATCGCCCTGGGCACGCCGGATGCGGTGCGCAACGACCCCGCGGTGATCGAGGCCTATCTCGGGGGGCAGGCATGACGGCGCCCTTGCTGCAACTGGACGACCTCACCGTCCGCTACGGCGGCGTCACCGCCCTGCGCGGCCTGAACCTGGTGGTGCGGCAGGGCGAGCTGGTGACCCTGCTGGGCTCGAACGGTGCCGGCAAGAGCACCACCCTGCGCGCGATCTCCCAGTTGGTGCCGGCGGCGGCGGGCACTCTGCGCTGGAACGGTGGGGTGATCAACGGCCTGCGCACGGAACGCACGGTGAAGCTGGGCATTGCCCATTGCCCGGAGGGCCGGCGGGTGCTGGCCCGCCAAAGCGTCGCCGACAACCTGGAGCTGGGGGCCTGGCTGCGGCGCGACCGCAACGCCATCCGCCACGATCTCGACCGTTGCTACGGCCTCTTCCCACGCCTGGCGGAACGGCGCTCCCAGGCGGCGGGCTCCCTCTCGGGGGGCGAACAGCAGATGCTGGCGATCGCGCGGTCGTTGATGGCGCGGCCCACCCTGCTGATGCTCGACGAACCCAGCCTGGGCCTGGCCCCCAAGCTGGTGGCCGAAGTGATGGGGGCCCTGCACAGCCTGCATGCCGACGGGCTCACGATCCTGCTGGTGGAACAAAACGCCCAGGCCGCCCTCGACATCGCCGACCGTGGCTACGTGCTCGACGCCGGTGCACTCACCCTGGAGGGCAGCGCCACCGAGCTGTTGGGCAACCCCGCCCTGCGGGAGGCCTACCTGGGGAGCGGCTGAGGCTGAGGGCCGCTTAGGGCCAGGGCCTCTCTGGCACCGCCGCCGCCCCCAGCCGCCGCGGATCCGCCACCCCCAGGCTGCCGCCGCCGGCAGGCAGCACCTCCACCGAATTGGCCGACCCCATGGCCGGGGTGAGCAGCACCCGATGGCCCCGCTGCTGCAGTAGCCGCAGGGTGTCGGGGCTGAGCCCCTGCTCAATGCTGATCTGATCCGGCCACAGCTGGCTGTGGATGCGGGGTTCCGCCACCGCGGTGGCCAGGTTGAGCCCATGCACCAGGCGGTTGAGCAGCACCTGCAACACCGTGGTGATGATGCGACTGCCGCCGGGGCTGCCGGTGGCCAGCAGCGGCGTTCCATCCCCCCGGAACACCAGCGTGGGGGTCATCGAACTCAACGGCCGGCGCCCTGGGGCAATGGCGTTCTGTTGCCCCTGGCGCAGGCCGTAGGCGTTGGGGGCACCGGCCTTGGCGGTGAAATCGTCCATTTCGTTGTTGAGCAGAAAGCCCGCCCCCGGCACGCTGATGCCAGTGCCGTAGGCCGTGTTGAGGGTGGTGGTCAGGGCCACCAGGCCGCCATCGCGATCCGCCACCGACAGATGGGTGGTGTTGGTGCCCTCCTGCAGCGGGCTGGGCTCCGCCTCCAGCTCAGCGGCCGGCCGGTGGCGATCGGCGCTGATGCGTTGCCGTTGCTGGGCGGCATAGCTCCCACTCAGGAGCCGTTCCAGCGGCATCACCACCTGGGCTGGATCCCCCAGCAGGCGGTTGCGATCGCGGTAGGCCAGGTTCATCGCCTCCACCATCGGGTGCAGGGTGGCGGCGCTATTGAGGCCCGTGGCCGCCAGAT
>BJHC01000078.1 GCA_014191535.1 Cyanobium sp.
CACCGGTCTTCGCATCGCCACCGGCCTGGCCTGGCTGGCCATCGTGGCGGCGGAGATGCTCAAAGCCGATGGCGGCATCGGATTTTTCATCTGGGACGCCTACAACGCAGGCGGAGACAGCAGCACCAGCCAGATCATCCTGGCCATCGTGGTGATCGGGCTCGTCGGCCTGGCCCTGGATCGGCTGGTGAGCGCCGTCGGCCAGGTGGTGGCCAAAGGAGGCCAGTGATGAGCAACGCCTTCCTCACCGTCGACAACATCACCCGCAGCTTCGAGCTGCCGAAGGGCGGCCAATACGTAGCCCTCAAGGACATCGACCTGGCCATCGCCGAGGGGGAATTCATCTCCCTGATTGGCCACTCCGGATGCGGCAAATCCACCCTGCTCAACCTGATGGCGGGGCTGGACCAGGCCAACTCGGGCGGCATCCTGATGGACAGCCGCCAGGTCACCGATCCGGGTCCGGATCGGATGGTGGTGTTCCAGAACTATTCCTTGCTGCCCTGGCAGACCGTGCGCCAGAACATCGCCCTGGCGGTGAACAACGTGATGCGCGACGCCAGCGACGCGCAACGGCGCGAGCGGATCGAACACAGCATCCAACTGGTGGGGCTGAGCCATGCCGCCAACAAACTGCCGGGGGAACTGTCCGGTGGGATGAAGCAACGGGTGGCCATTGCCCGGGCCCTGGCCATTCGCCCCAAACTGCTGCTGCTGGATGAACCCTTCGGCGCCCTGGATGCCCTGACCCGGGGCAATCTGCAACAGCAACTGATGCAGATCTGCCAGCAGGCCGGAGTCACCACGGTGATGGTGACGCACTCGGTGGATGAAGCCCTGCTGCTCTCCGACCGGGTGGTGTGCCTGACCAACGGCCCCGCAGCGGGCATCGGCCAGATCCTCAAGGTGAACCTGCCCCGACCGCGTCAGCGTCTGGAGGTGATGGAGCATCCGGATTACTACCGGCTGCGCAGCGAGCTGATCAATTTCCTGCAGCAACAGCGGCGGCTCAAGCAGCACCGCCAAACGCTCTCCACGACCCCGAGCGAAGCGACACCACCGGCCGCCAAGGCGGCCGTGCCGGCCACCCACAAAGTGCGCATCGGCTACCTGCCCGGCCTGGATGTGGCCCCCATGGCGGTGGGCCTGGAACGCGGCTTCTTCGCCGAGCAGAACATCCAGATGATTCCCGTGGTGTTCCACCGCTGGCAACAGATGGAGGAGCAGCTGCGGGCCGGAGAGCTGGATGTGGCGATCACCTCCGCCAGCGCTCCGTTGGCCCTCAACCTGGGCCTCCATGGCCAGCCCGCTTGGCCGGCGATCACCCCGATGACGGTGACCCGCAACGGCAACGCGATCTGCCTGGCGCGCCGTTTCCTCGACCTCAACATCAAGTCCCTCAGCTCCCTGGCGGAGCGCCTCAAGGGCCGCGAATGGCCACTGCGGCTGGCCATCGGCCAGAAAGGCAGCATGCAGGAATTGCTGCTGCGCCACTGGCTGGCCAGTGGTGGCATCAACCCCGACCAGGAGGTGGAGTTCCAGACCCTCTCGCCCATGGCGATGCAGGCGGCCCTGCTGGCGGGGGAGATCGACGGCTTCATCGCCGGCCGCTACCGGGTGGCCAAGGCGGTGGAATCCGGGCTGGCCTACGTGCTCGCCACGGACCTCGACATCTGGAGCAATCACCCGGAGAAAGTGCTCACCTGCCATGAGGGCTGGGCCGCCTCCAACGAAGCCCTGCTGTTGGCGCTCTGCGGCGGCCTAATCCGCGGGGGCCAGATCTGCGAAGACGGCGGCCAGCACGACAACTTGGTGGGTCTGCTGAGCCGGCCCCAGTGGCTGGGCAACGATTCAGCCCTGGCCCTGCAGCGCCAGTTCCACCTGGGCACAGGCCCCAGCGGGGGCGAACGGCTACCCCTAAACCGCTTCCACAGTGATCGGGCCCACGTGGCCAACCCTGCGGAAGGGGCCTGGATCCTCACCCAGTTCAGCCGCTGGGGCTGGAGCCCGTTCCCCAGCAATCGACTGGAACTGCTGGGGCAGGTGTACCGCAACGACCTCTGCAGCGCCGCCCTGGAGCAGGCGGGTCTTCCGGCCCTGAGGCCTGAGCGGCAGCCGTTGGCGTTGGCCTGTGGCCTGCCCTTCGACCAGGACGACCCGATCAGCTACCTGCAGCAGTTGCCATTCCGCCACGCAACAACCCAGGCCGTGATCCCCCTGCCCAGCGGTGATGCCAACCGCCCCCTCGCCGTTCACTGAGATGACCAGTGTCATGACCAGTTCTCCCCCCACCCCCGGCGCATTCGAGCGTGACCTGACACGCAACCCCGACTATCTCCGCTTTGAGGGGGTAGGCCAGGTGTTCCAAACCAAGAACGGCCCCTTCGAGGCCCTGCGCGACATCAACCTGCAGGTGGCCCAAGGGGAATTCATCTGCGTGGTCGGCCATTCCGGCTGCGGCAAAAGCACGCTGCTGAACATGGTGTCGGGCTTCCTGGCCCCCAGCAGCGGCCGCGTCACCCTGCACGACCAACCGATCGAGAGCCCTGGCCCCGATCGCATGGTGGTGTTCCAGAACTACTCATTACTGCCCTGGAAAACCGTCGACCAGAACGTGGCCCTGGCGGTGAAAGCCGCCCGCCCCGAACTGGATGCCCAGGCCCGGGCCACGGTGGTGGACCATCACCTCGAGATGGTGGGCCTGCAGGAGGCCCGCCACAAGCGTCCCGGCGAAATCTCCGGCGGCATGCGGCAACGGGTGGCCATCGCCCGCGCCCTGGCGGTGCAACCGGAAGTGCTGGTGCTGGATGAACCCTTCGGGGCCCTCGATGCCATCACCAAGGAGGAGCTGCAGGAGGAGCTCCTGGCCATCTGGCGGGAGCACAAACCCACCGTGTTGATGATCACCCACGACATCGACGAGGCCCTGTTCCTCGCCGATCGGATCGTGATGATGACCAACGGCCCCTCCGCCACCATCGGCGAAATCATGGAGGTGCCCTTTGAGCGCCCCCGCGACTTCGAACGCATCCAGGAGGACCCGCGCTACGGCCAGCTGCGCAACCACGCCCTCGACTTCCTCTACCGCCGCTACGCCCATGTCGACGACTGACACACCCACCACGCTGTCGATCCGGGCCGGCCACACGATGCTGCTCGATGAAGAGCTGCTGCAGCGGACCCACTACTTGAGTGTGGAAGCAGGGCTGGTGCGCGTGGGCATCTCCAACCCGGATCAGGAGGCCCTCCAGGCCAACCTCGTGACCCTCGGGTTTCTGCAGGCGGGCGACCATCTGCCCCTGGATCTGCTGCGCAACTCGCGGCTACACCTGCAGGCCCTGACTCCGACGCGGCTGGTGGGCGACACCTCCGCCCTGCCGGCCGTGGGAGCCAACAGCCTGCATGACTGGACGCTGGACCTGCTGCTGCTGCGCCATCTCGGCGAAGCCGAACAGCGCATTCAGGCCCTGCTGCAGCTGCTGGTGGAACGGCTCGGGCGCCGCAGCGGCGAGTGGTACGAGCTACCGGTGCGGCTCACCCACGCTGAACTGGCCGAACTCAGTGGCCACACGCGGGTCACCGTGACCCGGCAACTCTCCCGCCTGCGTGAGCAGGGGTTGATCGAACAGAACGCCGGCCGCGATCGCGGGCTACGGATTGCCCCTGAGCTGGTGGAGGCCTGAGCCCCCAGCTCAGGCGGGGAGTGGTGCCACACGCACCGCTGCCGCCTTCAGTTCGGGCTGTTTGGACAAGCCATCCGCCAGCTCATGCATCAACCGATTGGCCTCACACGGCTGGGGCTGACTGGCCCCCCAGTGCATGGGCAGGAACACCGTGCCGCTACGGATGCGCTCGCTCACCTGCACCCGAGCCTGCACACGGCCTCGCCGGGAGGTGAGTTCCGCCAGCTCACCATCCACCAGGCCGAAGCGCTTGGCATCCTCAGGATGAACCTCCAGCAGAGCCTCCGGGAACTGCTTCACCACCCGGGCCACATGCACCGTGCGGGTCATCGTGTGCCAATGGCCTAGGTAGCGGCCCACCGTGAGCACCAGGGGGTAGGTGTCATCAGGGGGCTCGGCGAGTCCCAGGGGGGGATCAGCCAACAAACGGGCCCGGCCACTGGGGGTTGGGTAGTGATGATCGCCATAGAGCCGTGGCACGCCTCCACCGGGGGCAGTGCCCGTGGGGAAGGGCCACTGCTGGGGTCCGTGCTCCGCCAACAGGGCATGGCTCAGACCGCTCAAGTCGCAGACCCGGCCTGCGGTGAGCGCCACCAGCTCGGCATACACCTCGGCGGCGGAGCCATAGCTGAACTGCTCAACAAACCCCAGGCGACGACCCAGCTCAGCGAAGATCGCCCAGTCGGCCCGCGCCTCGCCGGGGGGCTCACGGAACGCCGGGCAGAGGGTGACCCGCCGCTCGGAATTGGTCATCACGCCGGCCTTTTCACTCCACTGGGCCGCCGGCAGCAGCAGATGGGCCAAGGCTGCGGTTTCGGCACCCGCATAGGCCTCACTGAGCACCACGAGTGGGCAGCGGCCCACGGCCGCCCGTACGCGATCCAGCCAGGGCATGCTCACCAACGGGTTGGTGGCCGCCACCCACCACAGCCCCAGGTCACCGCGCTCCATCGCCTCGATCTGCTCCCACACCGCCAGCCCCGGCTCAGCGGAGATCGCCCCTGGCGCGAAACCCCAGTGGCGCTCAACCTCCGCCCGGTGCTGCGGATCCGCCACGAAGCGGTAGCCGGGCAACAGCTGGGCCAGGCCGCCCACCTCACGCCCCCCCATGGCATTGGGTTGTCCAGTAAGGGAAAACGGCCCGGCACCGGGGCGGCCGATCTGGCCGGTGGCCAGATGCAGATTGATGATGCCGCTCACCGTGGCCGTACCTTCGCGGCTCTGGTTCACCCCCATCGACCAGAGGCTGAGCACCCCAGACGCCTCAGCCCACCACTGGGCCAATTGGCGGAGATCCGCCTCGGCGATGCCGCAGAGATCACACACCCGCTGTGGCGTCCACAGCCGCCATAGCGCTTCCAGCTCGGCATACCCCTCGGTATGGGCGGCGATGAAGGGCTGATCCAGCGCCTGCTGCTCCAACAGCAGATGGCCCAGGCCGTGCAGCAGCACCAGATCGGTACCGGGACGGATGGCCAAATGCAGATCGGCCGCATCCGCGGTGGCGGTGGCCCGGGGATCGGCCACCACCAGCCGCAGCCCCTCCGGCTGCTTGCGCCTGCGCTTGATCAGCCGCTGGAACAACACCGGATGGCAATCGGCCGTATTGGTGCCGATCAGCAGCACCAGATCCGCCAGATCAAGATCGTCGTAGCAACAGGGGGGGCCATCGGAGCCGAGGCTGCGGGCATAGCCGGCCACCGCCGAACTCATGCACAGCCGTGAATTGGCATCGAAGTTGTTGCTGCCCAGCGCCCCCTTCAGCAGCTTGTTGGCCACGTAGTAGTCCTCGCTGAGGAACTGGCCTGATCCATAGATGGCCAGCCCCTGCGGGCCCCGCTGTTCCAGGGTGGTGTGGATCTGGGCCACCAAGAGCTCGAAAGCCCGGTCCCAGCTGATCGGCTCGAAGGGTTGATCGAGGCTCTGGCGCCACTGCGGCGTGGTGAGCCGGTTGTGGTGCAGGGTTTCACCAACGGTGGCGCCCTTGATGCACACCTGCCCAAGGGAAGACGGGTGATCGCGATCACCGCGCACCGACCACTGGGGATCGGCGACATCAGCCGGCGGCCTCAGCTCCAGGCCACAGCCCACCCCGCAATAGGGGCACTGGGCCTTGGCACTCTCTACGTCTGGGGCAGCCAAGGAAACGCCTCAGCAGGTCGACCGCATCACCGTAGCGAGGGCAGCTTTGGCGCCTTCACCACTTGCGATACGGCAGGAACTTGCCATTCATCGTCACCACCACCCGATCCCCCTTGGGATCCTCCTGGCGATCCACGGTGAGGGTGAAATCGATGGCCGACATGATGCCATCGCCGAACTTCTCCTGAATCACATCCTTTAACGGCAGGCCATACACCTGGAGGATCTCGTAGAAGCGATAGAGGAGCGGGTCGGTGGGAATCACCGGATCCAGCGCCCCCTTCACGGGATAGGTGCTGAGTTGCTCCAGCAAGGCTGGTTGCTCCGCAGCAGGAATGGCCAGAGCCTCCAGCAAGGTGGTCGCCTCGGCGGCGCTGGCCGTGGCCTGCCCATGGATCAGGCTGGCCACCCACACCTCATCCACCCCTAAGCGAGATCCCAACTCCGCAAAGCTGAGGCCGACACGGCGCTTGGCCGCCAGCAGGGTGCAGGCAAGAGGTGAGAGCGTCATGATCCTGCGGACACCGCGGCTGAGTCGTCGGGACCCTATGGATGCAGCGCGGCCGTCCTGGCATCCATCGCTACCAGCTGCCGGTGCCTGAACAACAGCCCAGCGCCCCCCTGCGTTGCTGCCTGCTCAGCGGTGGGGCCAGCCGCCGCATGGGATCCGACAAGGCGCTGTTGCCCCACCCCGAGGGGGGCACCTGGCTGGAACGCAGCCTGCAGCTGCTGGCCACACAACAGCGGCCCATCACCCTGCTCAGCCGCTGGCCGGACCATCAAACCCTCGCCCAGGCGATGCACCTGCCCGAGCTGGAAACCATC
>BJHC01000079.1 GCA_014191535.1 Cyanobium sp.
GCGGCGGCGAAACCGTGTTCCCCGCGCAGGTGGAGCAGCGGCTGCTGGCCCTGGCGGGGGAGGCCCAGGTGCCGCTGGCGGAGTTGCTGCTCTTGCCCCAGGCCGATGCCCTTTGGGGGGAGCGGCTGGTGGCCCTGGTGCGGCCCCAGCCCGGCGCCGATCTCGATGTCCTGATGGGGGCCCTCAAGGCCCTGGCCCAGGGGCTCCCCGCCAGCCAGCGGCCCCTGCACTGGCGCCATTGCCCGCCGCTGGAGCGCAGCCCAGCCGGCAAATGGGAGCGTCAGCGCTGGCGGGCCTGGCTGCAGGGCTAGAGGGGTTGGATGCCCCCCTGCAGGGCTGAGGCCTCGAGCCAGCGCTGGATGGGCTCCGGCAGGCTGCAGCGCTGGCGCGAGCGGCTGTCGATGGCCAGGTGGCGGGTGAGCCCCTCGGCCACCGGCTCACCGGCGCTGCTGAAGCGGTAGCGCAGCTCAAAACAGCCCGGATCGATGCGCAGGGGCTCGAGGGCGATGGCCAGCGGATCGCCGCACACCAGGGGGCGGCGGAAATCGGCGCTGCAGTGCACGATCGGTAGGGCGATCGCCGGGCGTTCCGCCGCTGTGCCGGGAAAGATGGCCGCGGCGGCGATGCCGTAGCGCTCCAGGCTCTCCTCGTAGGCCTCGTGGCACCAGCTCAACAGCCGCGCAAAGTGCACCACACCGGCGGCATCGGTGTCGCCGAAGCGCACCGTGCGGCACAGCAGCAACCAGGTGTTGGGATCAGCCAGGGCGCTTGCTCAGCGGTCCACCGACCCCATGATCACGTCGATCGAGCCGAGGATCGCCATGATGTCGGCCACCTTGGCCCCCTTGAGGATGTGGGGCAGGATCTGCAGGTTGGTGAAGTCGGCGGCGCGGATCTTGAAGCGCCAGGGGGTGACGTCGTCGTTGCCCTGGATGAACACCCCGATCTCCCCCTTGCCGGATTCCAGCCGCGTGTAGAGCTCGCCGGAGGGGATCTTGAAGGTGGGGGCCACCTTCTTGGCCACGATCTGGTAGTCGAAGCCGGCGAATGTGCTGCCCTTGCCTTCGGCCATGCGGCGGGCCTCCAGGTTTTCGGTGGGGCCGCCGGGGATCATGGCGCAGGCCTGGCGCAGGATCTTGAGGGATTCACGCATCTCCTGGATGCGCACCCGATAGCGGGCGTAGCAGTCGCCCTCCTTCTCCCAGGCCACGTTCCAATCGAAGTCGTCGTAGCACTCGTAGTGGTCGACTTTGCGCAGGTCCCAGGGCACCCCCGAGGCGCGCAGCATCGGGCCGGAGAGGCTCCAGTTGATCGCCTGCTCACGGCTGATGACGCCGAGCCCCTCAATCCGCTTGCGGAAGATCGGGTTGTTGGTGATCAGCTTTTCGTATTCGTCGATCTTGGGGCCGAACCAGTCGCAGAAGTCGAGGCACTTCTCCAGCCAGCCGTAGGGCAGATCGGCGGCCACGCCACCGATGCGGAAGTAGTTGTTGTTGATCAGCCGCTGGCCCGTGGCGGCTTCCCACAGGTCGTAGATCATCTCCCGCTCGCGGAAGATGTAGAAGAACGGCGTCTGGGCGCCCACGTCCGCCAGGAAGGGGCCCAGCCACAGCAGGTGGTTGGCGATGCGGTTGAGCTCCAGCATCAGCACCCGGATGTAGCTGGCGCGCTTCGGCACCGGCACATCCGCCAGCCGTTCCGGGGCGTTCACCACGATCGCCTCGTAGAACATGCCGGCCGCATAGTCCATGCGGCTCACGTAGGGCACGAACATCACGTTCGTGCGGTTCTCGGCGATCTTCTCCATGCCGCGGTGCAGGTAGCCGATCACCGGCTCGCAATCCACCACGTCTTCCCCGTCGAGGGTCACCACCAGCCGCAACACCCCGTGCATCGAGGGGTGATGGGGGCCGAAGTTGACCACCATCGGCTCCGTGCGCGTCTCCAGCTGCGTCATGGGGCCGAGGGGTGGGGTGAGCTCGCTGGCGGGATCTTAGGAAGGAAGCACGGCCGTTTCTGGCGTTGCGCGTGCCCGCTCCCTCCGACGCCTTTGCCCATCAGCCGGTGTTGGCCGCGTCGGTGCTGGCGGGCTTCGCGGAGTTGGAGCCCCTGTTGGCCCAGCGCGGCGGCGGGACCCTGATCGATTGCACCCTCGGCGGCGGCGGCCACAGCGCCCTGTTGCTGGAGGCCCACCCCAGCCTGCGGTTGATCGGGCTGGACCAGGACCCCACCGCCCGCGCCGCCGCCTCCGAGCGCCTGGCCCCCTTCGGCGATCGGGTGCAGATCGTGGCCACCAACTTCGCCGCCTACGGGCCCAGCGAGCCCGCGGTGGCGGTGCTGGCGGACCTGGGGGTGAGCAGTCCCCAGCTGGATGTGGCCGGGCGTGGCTTCAGCTTTCGCCAGGACGGCCCCCTGGACATGCGCATGAATCCCCAGGCCGGGGCCACGGCGGCTGAGCTGCTGGAGCAGCTGGAGGAGGGGGAGCTGGCTGATCTGATCTATGCCTATGGCGAGGAGCGGCTGTCGCGCCGCATCGCCCGCCGCATCAAGCAGCACCTGCAGGAGCAGGGCCCGTTCCGCGGCACCGCCGAGCTGGCCTATGCCATCGCCGGTTGTTACCCCCCCAAGGCCCGGCACGGGCGCATCCATCCGGCCACCCGCAGCTTCCAGGCCCTGCGCATCGCCGTGAACGATGAGCTGGGGGTGCTGGATCGGCTGCTGGCCGCCGCTCCGGATTGGCTGGTGAGCGGGGGGCTGTTCGGGGTGATCAGCTTCCACTCCCTGGAGGATCGGCGCGTCAAAACCGCCTTCGTCAGCGACGAGCGCCTGCAGCGGGTCACCCGCAAACCGGAAACGGCCACGGAGGCGGAGCAAAGCTCCAACCCCCGCAGCCGTTCCGCGAAGTGGCGCCTGGCGCGCCGGCGCTAGGCCGGTTCAGGCCTTGAGGATGCCGGTGTGGTCCTGGCTGCCGAACAGCTGGCGGTAGGCCGCCGTGCTGGTGCAGATCACCACCGGCAGCACCACGAACAGGCCGCCGTAGCTGAACAGGGCTGCCACGGCGTGCACCACCGCCTCCACGATGGCCAGCCACAGCACCACCCACCAGCTGGGGTTCACGCCGCTCACCCCCGCCTGGATGGTTTCCAGGGGCCGCTTCACGCCGAACAGCGACAGCTGCAGCAGAAACTTCTGGCTCACCAGCAGCCAGATGTAGAAGACGCCGAACACCACCGCCGGCAGGGCCGCGAGGGCGGCGTTCACCTGGCCGAGGGCGTTGCCGATCAGGGTGGCCACCACGCCCACCACACCGATCAGGATCGCCAGCAGGATCACGGAGCCCAGCAGGCGGCCGGATGCCGCCCGATCCCAGCGGGTGAACTGGGCGAACGAGGGCTTCTGACCATCGAGGCTGATCCAGGCGGCGCGGGTGAGGCCCACGGCCCCCCACAGGGCCACGATCACGTAGCCCACCAGGCCCACCACCAGGCCGATGCCGGCGGCGATCGGGTGCACGAAGGCCGGCTCGGGGCTGTTGAGCCGCACCACGCCGCCGGCCATCAGCGCGGCGAAGGGTGCGCTCACCACCAGCACCAGCACCTCAAACAACAGGAAGGGCCAGGGGGCACGGCAGAAGGCCTGCCAGCCGTCCTCAATGGCCCGCAGCACCTGCAGCTTGTTGGTGCCTGGGGTTGGGAGTCCCATGGTCAAACAGCAATTGCCCGGAACCTAGCGATGGCCTTCGGGCCTGCCCAGCAATTGTTGTGCTTGTGACAATCAGGCGCCGCCGGGGCCGCCCCGCCGCAGCTCCTGCACGGCGGCGGTCACCGCCGCGATGGCCGCCGCGATCTCCGTGCTGGTGGTGTGGCGCCCCAGGCCAAAGCGCAGGGAAGCCGCCGCCTGGGGGCGGCTGAGCCCCAGGGCCTGCAGCACGTGGGAGGGCTCGCCGGCGCTGCAGGCCGAACCGCTGCTCACCGCCAGGGTGTCCCGCAGCCGTCGCTGCAGGGCGCTGCCCTCCACCCCCGAGATGCACACATTCAGGTTGTGGGGCAGCCGCGGCGCGGCGGCGCCGTTGCGCTGCACGCCCCCGAGGGCCTGCAGCCCCTGCCACAGCTGATCGCGCAGGGCCCCCAGCCGCTGGGCCCGGGCCTGCTGGTCTTCCAGGGCCAGCTCCAGGGCCGCGGCCATCCCCACGATCAGCGGCACCGGCAGGGTGCCTGCCCGCAGGCCGTGTTCCTGGCCGCCGCCGTGCAGTTGGGGGGCGAGCCGCAGGCCCGGGCGCACCACCAGCAGGCCGATCCCCTTGGGGCCATAGAGCTTGTGGGCGCTGGCGCTGAGCAGGTCGAGGCCCAGGGCAGCGGGTTGCAGGGGGATATGGCCGAGGGCCTGGGCCCCATCGCTATGGAGCGTGATGCCCCGCTGGCGGCAGAGGGCGGCGATCTCGGCGAGGGGCTGCAGCACCCCGATCTCGTTGTTGGCCGCCATCACGCTCACGAGCAGCGTGTCGGGGCGCAGGCAGGCCTCCAGTTGGGCCAGGTCCAGCAGGCCGTCGGATCCCACCGCCAGTTCCGTGAGTTCGAAGCCGTGGCGGGCCAGGTAGCGCAGCGGATCCAGCACGGCCCGGTGCTCGGTGCTCAGGCAGATCAGGTGGCGTCGCGATCCGCCCCGCTCCAGTTCCGCCTCCGCCAGGCCCTTGAGGGCCAGGTTGTTGGCCTCCGTGGCGCCGCTGGTGAACACCACCGCCTCTGGCTCCACCGCCAGGGCCGCTGCGATGCGTTCACGGGCCCGGGTCACGGCGGCGGCGGCCAGCAGCCCCGGGCGGTGGGAGCGGCTGGCGGGGTTGGCCCATTGCGCTGTCCACCAGGGCGCCATCGCCTCCACCACCGCCGGATCACAGGGGGTGGTGGCCTGGTGGTCGAGCTGGATGACGGGCTGGATCACAGAAGCAACCATGGGCTCCATGCTGGCAAGCTCGCTGCAGAAGCCGTCAGCCATGGCTCCGCTGTCCATGCGTTCGCTGTCAGGAGGATCGTTGCTGGGGGCCGCGGCCCTGGCGCTGCTGCCCCTTGCCGCGGGCTCCGCTGGGGCGCAACCAGGCCCGGATGCCTCCTTTCGCACCTCCGCGGAGCAGCGGCCTGCGGATCTGGTGGTGCTGCGCCGCTGGACCACCATGGCCGGCGAGTCGTTGATCGGGGTGCGCGACGTCAAGCCCGATCCCCGCGATCCCACGGCCCGCACGATCGTGCTGTGGCTGGAGTCGCCCACGGGGGTGCAGCTGGCGGTGGACACCCTGCGCTGCAGCCCGGAGGCGCCCATGCGCCTCACCCTGAAGGGCAACAACCTGGAGATCCGCGAGCTCAACCCCGGGGGGGCGATCACCGCCGCCAACCGGCTGGATCACCAGATCTGGTGGGCCGCCTGCTACCCAGCCCAGGCCGGCAAGGATCCCGCCCAGCTCGCAGCTCTGGCGCGGAAGCTCGGCTACCCCGGCAACCTGCGGGAGCAACAGCAGCTCGTACCGAGACACCCTCGATAGATTGCGGCCATTGCCGCCCTGCGCCTGCGGGCCATGAGTCTCGAACCCGAATCCCAGCCCGCTGCCCCGGACGACGCCCCGCAGCAACCCGCCCCACCGGCCCGATTGCTGCTGGTGGACGACGAGCCGGGTCTGCGCACCGCGGTGCAGGCCTACCTGGAGGACGAGGGCTTCCAGGTGACCACCGCCGTCGACGGGGAAGACGGCTGGGCCAAGGCCCAGGAGCTGCTGCCTGATCTGGTGATCAGCGACGTGATGATGCCGCGGCTGGATGGCTATGGGCTGCTGCGCAAGCTGCGGGCCGATGAGCGCCTCGGCGGCACGCCGGTGATCTTCCTCACCGCCAAGGGCATGACGGCCGACCGCATCGAGGGCTTCCAGGCCGGCTGCGACGACTACATCCCCAAACCGTTCGATCCCGACGAGCTCGTGGCCCGTGTGCGCAACGTGGTGCGCCGCCAGGAGCGTCTGCTGGCTGAGGCCGCCCGCTTCGCCGATGCCGACATCGGCCAGATGGCCAAGCAGATCACCGAGATCCGCTCGCTGCTCTCCAATGGCGGCGGCAAGAAGCCGGTGACGGCCGTCCAGCACGACTTCACCCCCCGGGAGGCCTCGGTGCTGCAGCTGGTGGCCGAGGGAATGATGAACAAGGAAATCGCCCGGCGCCTGGAAACCTCGATCCGCAACGTCGAGAAGTACGTGAGCCGGCTGTTCACCAAAACCGGCACCGCCAGCCGCACCGAACTGGTGCGCTACGCCCTCGAGCACGGCTTGGTTGACTGAACCCGGGACAGCCCCCGGCACTCCGCCCGGCTGGTTGCCGGCCGCCCGCAACGGCGGCCATGCCTACCGCGACCGCATCGATCGGCCCTGGCCCAGCCTGGTGGGCTACTACGCCGAGCACTACGGCCACTCCGAGGAGCCGATCTGGCGGCAACGGCTCGCCGCCGGAGAGATCCAGCGCAACGGCCAACGGCTCCAGGCCGATGGGCCCCTCGCACCCGGTGCTCAGCTGGTGTGGCATCGGCCCCCCTGGTGGGAGGCCG
>BJHC01000080.1 GCA_014191535.1 Cyanobium sp.
GTGGCCCGCGCTGCGGGCGGCCCTGCGCTGGATCGACTACAGCGCGCCGCGCCAGCTCAGCAAACTCACGCTGGCGGAAACCATTCCCTGCAGCGATCCGGCCGAGAGCCTGAACCGCTTGCAGCAGCTGCTCAGCCAACGGGGCTGGCAGGTGCAACCCCATGACAACCGACTGGCGGCGCGCCGCGGCGTGAGCGGCCGCGTGGGCCCCCTGTTGGTGCACACGGGGCTGGTGGTGCTGATGGTGGGGGCCGCCTGGGGCAGCCTCGCGGGCCAACGGCTGGAGCGCTTCCTGGCGCCGGGCAACGTGCTGGAGCTGCTCAACCGCCGCGGCCAGACCCAGCTGAGCGTGACCCTGGAGGACTTCGGCATCGAGCGGGATCCCGCCGGCCGGCCCGAACAGTTCCGCTCCCAGCTCAAGCTGCAGCCAGGCGATGCCGGCGGCACCCCGCCGACGGCCAGCCAGCGCGAGATCAGCGTCAACCATCCGCTGCGCTTCCAGGGGATGACCGTGTACCAGGCCGATTGGGCCCTGGCGGCGGTGCAATTGCAGCTGGGCCAGAGCCCCATCCTGGAGCTGCCGCTGCAGAGCTTCCCCCAGCTGGGGGAGCAGGTGTGGGGCATCGTGCTGCCCACCCGCCCCGATGGCAGCAATCCGGTGCTGCTGGCCCTCTCCAGTGAGCAGGGGCCGGTGACCGCCTACTCCGCCGACGCCGAGGTGCTGGGCACCCTGGTGCCGGGCGGTGCGGCGGTGGAGATCCAGGGCATTCCACTGCGGATCGCCGCCGTGGTGCCCGCCAGCGGCCTGTTGCTCAAACGCGACCCAGGCGTCCCCCTGGTGTATGCCGGCTTCGCCATCGCCCTGGCGGGCGGCGGCCTGAGCCTGATCGCCACCCGTCAGCTGTGGGCCATCGCTGAACCCCTGCAGGGCAAGCTGCACGTGGGGGGGCTCTGCAACCGCAACCTCAGCGCCTTTGCCCAGGAGCTACCCGCCCTGGTGGCGGATGTGCAGCGGGGCGATCTTCAACAGGCCTGACGGCTGCCGTGGCTGGCGCGGATCACCGTGTGCACGTTGCCGCGGGGATTGAAATCCGCCTCCAGTTGCATCCACACCGGTTCGCAGGCGGCCACGAAGTCATCCAGGATCCGGTTGGTCACCTCCTCATGGGAGATGCTGCGCTCGCGGTAGCTGTTCACGTAGAGCTTGATGGCCTTGAGCTCCATCACCCGCGGGCCCGGCTGATACAGCAGCCGCAGGGTGGCGAAATCCGGGTAGCCCGAGAAGGGGCACTTGCAGGTGAATTCCGGCAGGGTGATGGCGATCTCGTAGGCGCGCCCGGGCCGGGGGTTGTCAAAGCAGATCAACTCCGCCTCGGCGATGGCCCGCTCGCCATAGAGGGGAGTGCGGGTCTGGTCGGCGGTCATGGAACGGCATCGGTGCGGTCCCGGATGCTACGCAGCGCCTCAGCGGTAGCAATCGCCACATCCAGCACCGAGCAGCTGCGGCCTAATGGCCCCCATCGGGCCGTCCAGGGCGACCCGGGCCCCTTCCCGTTGCCGAAGTCTCCTGACAGACTTCGCTCCTGACAGACTTCCCCCAGAGCCAGCTCCAGCCGCCATGAAAAAAGTCGAGGCCATCATCCGCCCGTTCAAATTGGAAGACGTGAAGCTGGCGCTGGTGAACGCCGGCATCGTGGGCATGACGGTGAGCGAGGTGCGGGGTTTCGGCCGCCAGAAGGGCCAGGTGGAGCGCTACCGCGGCTCGGAATTCACCGTGGAGTTCCTGCAGAAGCTGAAGCTCGAAATCGTGGTGGACGACGACCGCGTCGACACCGTGGTGAGCGCCATCCAGGATGCGGCCCGCACCGGTGAGATCGGCGACGGCAAGATCTTCATCAGCCCGATCGATTCGGTGATCCGGATCCGCACCGGCGACCGCGACAGCAGCGCCATCTGACGACTCCGGGTCGTCCCAGCGCCCCCTAGCCCGTCACCTAGCCCGTCAATGTGGCAGCCACCAGCCGTCGAATGGTCTCCTCCGTGGGGGCCGTTTCGGCGGCTGTGTCGTCCGCGGGCCAGTCCCCCTGGCGCAACCACAGCAGATATTCGTGGTTGCCGGCGGGCCCGGTGATCGGAGACGCCACCACCCCACAGGGGCGCCAGCCTTCCGCCTGTGCCGCCGCCAGGACTCCGGCAATCGCATCGGCATGGGCCAGGGGGTCGCGCACCACCCCGCCCTTACCAACACGGGCCTTGCCCACTTCAAACTGCGGCTTCACCAACAGCAGTGCCTCCCGCCGCGGCGCCTGCAGCAGGCGCCCCAGGGCCGGCAGCACCAGCGCCAAGCTGATGAACGACAGATCGGCCACCGCCAGGTCGGGCCAGGGGTCCGCCTCGCCGTAGAGGTCTTCAGGCTGCAGATGGCGCAGGTTGGTGCGCTCCTTCAGCACCAGGCGGGGATCGGTGCGCAGGCTCCAGGCGGTCTGGCCGTAGCCCACATCGATGCCATACACACGCGCGGCACCGTGCTGCAGCAGGCAATCGCTGAACCCACCGGTGGAGATGCCGCCATCGAGGCAGACCCGCTGCTCCAGGCGGATCGGGAAAGCCTCCAGGGCCGCCAGCAGCTTCTCCCCACCCCGGGAGACAAACCGCGGCGGCTGTTCCACCTGCAGGGGAATCTCCGGCGGCACCTCCAGCCCGGGTTTATCCAGCACCCGGTCGCCACTGCGCACGCGGCCGGCCCGGATCAGCTGCTGGGCCTGCTGACGGCTGCTGGCCAGACCCTGCTCCACCAGGTGCAGATCAAGTCGGAGCTTGCGGGCCATCGGCGAAGCGCGTCAGGGGATGGACATCAGCTTCGTCACAAAAGCACAGAGGAAACGGAACAAATCCGGGCGGTGGAGGCGATCCATGGGGAACACTCCAGAGGATGGCCCCACAGCACGCTGACTTCCATGGCGCGCACTCGACGCACCACCCGCCACGCTGTGCCCCCCACCGTGCCCACACGCCTCGCCTCCAACGTGATCGAGCTGCTGCAGCCCGGCAGCTTCGTGAAGCTGCGCAACCAGCCCCCGGACCTGCCGCCGTTCCAGCTGATCCAGTGCCGCGGCGGCCGCTGCTGGGTGCGTCAGCAGGCCTGGGGGCCCCTGGTGCAGTGGGAAGTGGAGCACCGCAAGCTCACCGCCGTGGCCTGAGCGGAAGCCCGCTCAGGGCTGTTCCATACATTGGTCTGGATGTGAGCCCGCGGCGGCCTTGATCGAGCGTTACACCCTGCCCGAGATGGGCGCCATCTGGAGCGAGCAGGCCAAATTCCAGAGCTGGCTCGATGTGGAGATCGCCGCCACGGAAGCCAACTGTGACCTGGGCCGCGTGCCGGCGGAGGCCGTCGCCACCATCAAGCAAAAGGCCAGCTTCAGCGTGGAGCGCATCCTCGAGATCGAGGCGGAAGTGCGCCACGACGTGATCGCCTTCCTCACCAACGTGAACGAGCACGTGGGCGATGCGGGCCGCTACATCCACGTGGGCATGACCAGCTCGGATGTGCTCGACACCGGCGTGGCCCTGCAGATGAAGGCTTCGGTGCAGCTGTTGCGCACGGAGCTCGACAAGTTGGCCGACGCCCTGCGCGAGCTGGCCCGGGCCCACAAGGGCACGGTGATGATCGGCCGCTCCCATGCCATCCATGGCGAGCCGATCACCTTCGGCTTCAAGGTGGCCGGCTGGCTGGCGGAGGTGGTGCGCAACCAGGAGCGGCTCGAGCGCCTGGAGCGGGTGGTGAGCGTGGGCCAGATCTCCGGCGCCATGGGCACCTACGCCAACACCGATCCCCGCGTCGAAGAACTCACCTGCCGCAAGCTCGGCCTGGAGCCCGACACCGCCAGCACCCAGGTGATCTCCCGGGATCGCCATGCCGAATACATCCAGACCCTGGCCCTGGTGGGGGCGGCCCTGGAGCGGTTCTCCACGGAGATCCGCAACCTGCAGCGCACCGATGTGCTCGAGGTGGAGGAAAACTTCGCCAAGGGGCAGAAGGGCAGCTCCGCCATGCCCCACAAGCGCAACCCCATCCGCAGCGAGCGCATCGGCGGCCTGGCGCGGGTGCTGCGCAGCTACGTGGTGGCCGCCCTGGAAAACTGCGCCCTGTGGCACGAGCGCGACATCAGCCACAGCTCGGTGGAGCGCATGATGCTGCCGGATTGCTCCGTCACCCTGCACTTCATGCTGCGGGAGATGACCGAGGTGGTGAAGGGCCTGGGGGTCTACCCCGACAACATGGCCCGCAACATGAACGTCTACGGCGGCGTGGTGTTCAGCCAGCGGGTGCTGCTGGCCCTGGTGGAGAGCGGCATCAGCCGCGAAGACGCCTACCGGATCGTGCAGCGCAACGCCCACACCGCCTGGAACACCGACGGCGGTGACTTCCGGGCCAATCTCGAGGCCGATGCGGAGGTGACCGCCCGGCTCAGTCCGGCTCAGCTGGCCGAGTGCTTCTCCACCGACCTGCACCAGGCCAACCTGTCGGTGATCTGGGAGCGCCTGGGCATCTAGGCCCAGCGGGGCCGAGCCGAAGCCCTGGCTCTGCAATGGTTTGGGCACCCCACAGGGGGGTGCCCGCGCCCGCTACTTTCCCGGCCCGGAAAGGGTGTCGCCAATTCCCGGCCTAGCGGACCCCACTGTTAGCGCCGCTGCCGCGGGGCGCCAGCCGTGCAGATGTACTGCTTTGCCCCTCAGGCCCGGTGGTAGGGGCCGCCCTGCTGAATCGACTGGGCCCGGTAGAGCTGCTCCAGCAGCAGCAGGCGCGCCAATTCGTGGGGGAAGGTCATCGGCGAGAGGCTGAGGCGCCAGCTGGCGGCGGCCTTGAGGGCCGGATCCAGCCCATCGGCGCCACCGATCACGAAGGCCAGCCGCTGGGATCCCGAGCCCTGGAGCCGTTCGGCGAAGGCCACCGAATCGAACCCCTGCCCCTCCTCGGTGAGCACCACCAGCTGTTCCTCGGGCCGCAGGGCCGCGCGGATCGCCTCCGCCTCCCGAGCCATGCCGCCATCGCGCAGCTCCAACACCTGCAGCCCCGGCAGCCGCTTGAGGTAGAGGGCCACCCCCTCCTGCACCCAGCCCTTGCGCAGCCGGCCCACCACCAGCAGACGAATCCGGGAGGGGTTGATCACCACGCCATGCCCGCCGCCTGGCACGCTACCGGCAGCCGGCCCGCGTCCATGCCCCTGGCCCTGTTCTGGACCCCCTACGCGGACTGGATCTACACGGTGGTGAGCACCGGCGGGCTGCTGCTGGTGGTGTGGCTGGTGCTCAGGCCGCGGCCGTGACCGCGGGGTTGCGCTCGGTGGCCGGGTTGAGGCTGCCGCCGGCGGCCAACAGATCGATGGGCTCACACACGGGGAAGCGGTTGATCGCCTTGAGGGCCGCACGGGCGTTGCCGCGCAGCTGCTCACTGATGGCCTCGCAGTAGGGAATCTGGGCCAGCAGATCCACGGTGCGGCGCATGATCCGCACCACATCCCCCTCATCGAGCGAGGTGTTGGCGATCAGATCGCTCCAGCTCACCCCCTTGGCCCAGGCGTACACCAACCCCATCAGTTCCGCCTCAAACCACAGCGGCATCACCACCGCCGCACGCTCCTGCTGACGCTGCAGCTCGCGGCGGATCCCGCGCAGGTCGTGCAGGGCCTCTTCCGCGGCCGGCGGCGTCGGAAAGCCGCTCCAGAGATCGGGGCGGTTCACCTCGGTGGACAGCGCTTCCAGCACCGCCGCCAGATCCGGCGGTTCCAACTCATCCAGGTGCCCGCTCATCAGCGCCAGCCCCAGCCAGAGCTCGTTATCGCCGCGCAGGGCCGCCACGGTGCGGCCGATGTCGGTGGGGTCGAGCCCCTCGTCGCCGGCCAGGCAACCGAAGTGGCGCAAGATGTCGATCAGGGCCAGGAAGGTCTCCCAGTGGCGGTTGGCGCGGAAGTGCAGGATCCGCTGCCGCTCCTCAATCTCCGCCTCCAGTTCCTCGATGCGGAAGCGCTGCTTGCGCAGCTTCTTGCGGTCGCCGGCCTGGTGGGCCGGATGCAGCTCCAGGGCCAGCTCCAGCTCCCGCACCAGGTGGGCCTGGGCCTGCACCTCGCCGGCCAGGTCGTACTGGGGGGTGGTCATGTCGTGGCGACGGGCCATGTGCGCCACCGCCAGGGCCAAGCCACCGCTCGACTGATCGCCGTGCCGGATCTCTCCGGCGCGGTGCAGCTCGGGCACCGGCAGCTCCTTCACCTGCAGGCAGCTCAGCTCGGCATGCAGGCTCACCACGGCACTGCAGGGCAGCAGCACCCAGACGTTCTCATCGGTGAGGCAACAGAGCAGCGGAAACTGGCCCGGCCCCTCCACCTTCTCCACGATCACCGCCGGGGTAACGCGACTGCGCAGCACCGGAGCCTTGAGGCTCACCAGGGTGCCCTCGCTGGCAAAACGCAGCGCCAAGGTGAGTTCGTGGGCCAGGGTTTCCTCGGCCTGCTGTTGCAGGATCCGCAACAGGCGGCGCTCCTCCCGCAGACGGCTG
>BJHC01000081.1:0-5527 GCA_014191535.1 Cyanobium sp.
CCGGCTGGCCGGGGGAGGGCCAACAGATCCGTGAGGGCCCAGGCCCCTTGGCCCTTCTGGGGCTCCGGCAGCTGGAGCCATCCCTGGGGGCTGGCCTGGGGGGCGTCGGCCGCTGCCCGGCCGGCGGGCCACCACCAGCGCAGCAAGCGCACCTGATCAGTGGGGTCCTGTAGGAGCGGCCGCTCCGCCGCCATCAGCAATTCCAGGCTGTTTCCCGGCGTTGGCAGTTGGGTGAGCGACTCCGGCCCGGCGTTGCTGGCCAGGCCGACCCCCGGGGCCGCCTGCCAGTCCGGCGGCAGGGGCACGGTCTGCAGCGTGCGGCCATCCCTGGGGTTGATCCGCAGCAGCCCCGGCGGCCGCTCCGGCGTGCGCCGCCCTTCGCTGGCCATCCAGAGCTGGTCGCCCGCCAGCACCATGCCCTCCCCATCCAGGGCCCCGCCATCGCTGCTGTTGATGGGGCGCTGCCGCAGCAGCCGGGGGGATCCTGAGGGGGATGGCCAACCCCAGAGGCTGAGTTCCGCCTGGGGCAGATCACTGAGCAACCAGAGTTGCCGTTCGCGGTGGCCGTAGGCGATGGCGGAGAAGCCACCGATCGTCTCCCCCGCGCGCCCCTGCCGCGGCAGGGGGCGCTCCCACTGGAGGCTCCAGCTCGACACGGGCGAGCACTCCAAGGCCTGGGCCATTCCGGCGCCCATCAGGCTCAGCCCGAGGCCAACACTCAGTAGCCGAGGTTTCAGCGTTGCCATGGCACCACACGGCAGTCGATGCGGTAACGCTGCAGCTCCCGCGCCAGCAGTTCAGCCACATCCTGATCCAGGGCATCGGTTTGCTGCCACTGGCCGTCGAGCCAGTTCAGCAGGGCCCCGGGGGGGAGCCCCAGGAAACGGGCCAGCACCTGTTGCACCACAAAGCCATCCTGGCGGCCTGCGGTACCCCGCAACTCCACTCGCCACGCCGGGGGAGACATCTGGCCCGCCTCCACCCGCTGAAGACTGCGCAGATTCGCCAGCACGGTGAGTTCATCGCCCGCGTGCACCTGCCACTCCAGCGGCGGGATGGCGGTGAGCTGGCCACTGCGGCTGCGCTGCAGCGTGAGCACGTTGAGGCCGTAGCCATTCTCCAGCCGGGCCACGGTGTGACCGGTGAGTGGATCGTTGGGGGTGAGCTGATAGCGCACCACGAGGTGATGCTCCCCCCGCACCCGCACCACCCGTTCCACCCGCTCGCCAAAGGCGGTTGCCACCACCGCATCGGCGGCGATATCCATGCCGGAGATCACCGTGATGCCCCCCAGCAGGGTGCCCAGTTGATCGCTGGCGGCCATGGCGTGGGCCAGCACCGCCAGCCGAGCCCGCGGATGGTGCTGTTGCACCTCCAGCACCGCCTGCATGTTGGTCAGCAGGTTGTTGGAGAGGGCGGCGATTCCCACCAGCTCCGTGTGGCGCAGGCTGTGCAACCGCTGCCGCACCCCGGCCAAGCCATCCTGCAAGCCGCCGTGTTGCACGCCGATGCCCTGCGCCGACAAGAGGGCGGCGAGGGGCTCGGCAATGTCGCCGGCCTCCATCAACAGCACCTGACGGCTGCCACGGCGCGGCCGCTGGGGCCGTTGCAGGCCCAGCCGGTTGGAGAGCAGCCGCTCCAGGATCAAGGCCACCAGGCAGGAGGTGAGCACCGTGCCCAGCAGCGCGTAGAGCAGCCCCAGGCTGAGTTGAAGCTCCGTGGCGCGGCTGAGCAGGTTGAGGGGGTCGATGTATTCCCCCTGCAGCAGGCCGAGGGTCACCACCAGACCCCTCCGCCACTGCCCCTGCTCGCTGAACAGCGCCACCCCCAGCGCCAGGGCACTGATCAGCACGATCGCGGCTGCGGCCATCGGCCGGCTGATGGGGCGCCGCCGCAGCGCGCTCCATCCCTCCCAGCGTTGGAGCCGTTGCCAGGGCAACGGCTCCTTGGGCCGCGGGTCGGCCTGGGCCCGCCCCGGCCCGTTGTGCAGCGCAATGTGCAGCGGTTCCCCGGCGTGCTCCGGGGTGCGCAGCCGGCGGTGCGGGCCCGAGGCTGGCTCGTCGCCCCCCGCCAGCAGAACAACACTGCCGTTGCCCGACGCGGTGGTGAGCTGGGTCACGGCGGCATCCGGATGCAGGGACGCTGCGAGGGCGGCGGCCGTGAGCATCAGAGGGTTCACCACGGCGAGATTGGGGAGCCGTTGCTCCAACAACTGCCCGAGGCCCTGCTCCTGGCCACTGGCCCGCACCACCACCTCCGCCTCCGGATTCAGCAGCCGCACCTGCAGCGCCGCCTCCAGATTCACCTGGCTGTCCTGGCTCAACAGCAGCACGGCCCGGCAGTGCTCCACCCCCGCCCGCCGCAGCACCGCCGCCTGGCGCATATCCCCGAAGACGAGGCGTTCCCCAAACTCCTGCTCCAGCTCCGGGCTGCGCCACATCGGGCGCCGCAGATCGCAGCCCGTGAGGGGAACGCCGAACCCCTGGAGGCGTTGCAGGCAGGCCTGACCCAGGGCCCCGAGACCGCAGACCAACAGCGCGTGGGGCGGCTCCCCACGGCCAGCATTCGGGGTGGGGTCGCCCGGGAAGCCGCTGCTCGGGTCGGAGCGCAAGGGGCCTGGCGCCACTGGCCTGACCGTAGGCACCACGGCATGAGTTGTCCTTCACCGTTCCTTCATCGAAGCGGTTCAGCATGTCTGCATCGAAGGGTTCGTAATGGACGTCTCGGCACTGCACACCATTCAGGCTCTGGCTGGCAGCATCGCGGTGCGACGGTTGCAGCCCCAGCAAGTCCTGTATCAGCTTGGCGACCCGGGGGACAGCATTTTCTGCATCCTCAGCGGCTCGATCGAACTGGCCTGGGAGGGCGGCGGCCGTGAATGCTTTCAAGCAGGGCAGGTGTTCGGTGTGGGGGCCCTGGTCACTCCCGACCACCGCCGCCACGCCAGCGCCCGGGCCCTGGCCGTGAGCGAGGTGCTGGAGATGAACCGCGAGGAATTCCTGTTCGCCGTGCAGGAATCGCCGATGTTTGCGGTGGAGTTGCTGGCCTCCCTCGAGCAACGGCTGCGCCGCTCCCAGCAACAGGATCCGGAGCCTTAACGGCGACTGCCCGTCCAGTCTTCAAACCAACCGCGCCGCCAGAGCATGGCCGTTTGGATGGTGGCGATCGCACCCATCAGCAGCAGGGCAGCTGTGTAGCCATAGCGCCAATCCAGCTCGGGCATGTTGGCGAAGTTCATGCCGTAGATGCCGGCGATGAAGGTGAGGGGGGCAAAGATCGTGGACACGATCGTGAGGGTTTTCATGATCTGGTTCATGCGGTTGCCGCTGCTGGCCATGTGGGCCTCGGTCACCGCATCGCACTGGTGGCGAAGGATTTCGCAGCTTTCGAAGATCTGTTCGACGTTCTGCGCCATCTCCTGAAAACCCAGCAGACCGTCGGGGCCCATCACCGGCTGGTTCTGCCGCAGAAACAGCAGGATCTGGTGGCGCAGGGGCCAGAGCTGCTGCCGAATCCGGCGCAGGTTGCCGCGCAGTTGATACGTGCGATTCAGCACCCGTGGGCGTGGATCGCGCAGGGCCGTCTCCTCCAGGTCATCCAGCCGACTGGCCATCTGCTCCAGCATCGGAAAAATGCCATCCAGCAGGTGGTCCACCAGGTAGTGCAAGAGATCGTCGCGGTCCTCCGCGGTGGCCGCTGGTCGTTTCTGCAGCAGCCAGTCGGTGAGTGAGGGGAAGGGCTCCGCACTCGGGGCCTCCTCGATGGAGATCAGCACCCGTCGGGTGAGCACCATCCCCACCTGGTCGCTCACCAGGTTCATGGGGTCAACGGCAAAGCGCAGCCGGTGCACCACCAGGGCGATCACCTCTCCGAGGGAATCCACCCTGGGAACCTGGGGGGTTTCGATCACCAGTGGGGTGAACACCTCCGGCACGCCGCAGGCCTCCAACACCGCAGCAATGCGGTGGGGTTGAGCGATGCCACAGATGCGGATCCACAGGGGCGCCCCCTGCTGGATCAGCCCCTGCAGTTGCTCGAGGCTGAGCTGGCGGTGCAGAACGCTGGCCTGGGGCTCGAGAACCACAGCCGAGAGGGTGGTGTTGGCACGGCCGTCCGCTAGGTAGAGGCTGGTGGGCATCTGCCCGGGCCTGTCCTCCAGGCGACGGGAGTCGAGTGATCCCGGCGTGGGCCTCAGCTGAGGCAGGCTTGGCATGCAACTCACCCCAGAACACCGACCCTAGGCAGCGCCTTGCGGGTGCACCACGTTTGGGTGTTGACGTTGCCACGGTGTTGCCGATCACAGCCCATGCTGCGGCTTTCGATGAGGGTGGGGACCCCTTGAATCGCCCATGGTGGCTTCCCTTCGTCCTTGGATTGCGCCCGTGGTTTCTTGCCTGGCGATTCAGGCCGTTTGGTTCGGTGTGGTGCGTGCCATCGATCTCAAGCTTCTCTACCAATCCTCGCAACGCCCTGTTCTTAGTTTGGAGATCGATCGCGATCCCTCCGATGAACGCCAGTTCCGGAACTTGGGCTGAAATTCAAGACCTCGAGCGCTTCCGCGATTGGTTGGCCTCCCTGGCACAGGGGCAGCAGGCGCCGATGGAAGAAGCCCTCGTGGAACAGTGGCAGCAGGACCTCAAGGCACCGGGAGAACGGCTGTCACAGCTGTTTTTTTGAACGCCTGCCCCACCCCTGGGGGGGCGCTCAGTTGCCGTTGCCAGCCACCGCACTGCTGCGGCCCTGGGGCGCTCCCGCCAGGGCAGAGCCCAGGGATGCGCTGAGTTGGCGGTGAAAGCGGCTGTACTCCCCCTGCGCCATCAGGCCTTCTCGCATGGGTGGGTGGAGTAAGGACGCCTGGAGCAGCTGAAACAACATCAGAACCTCTTTGGAGGAGAGGCAAATCAGATGCTCCGATGCCTCAGATGTGGGCTCTGTTGAGGGGGCATCGACGTCAATGTGGGGCCTTATCCTGTTCTTAATGTGAACCGATGTGAGCTTCACGCAATGTTGCTGTTGCAGGCCAACGTAGCAGGTGCTCCCGTTCTGTAACGGCATAACCTCGGCTTAACTTTTTCAACCCTGGGTTGACTGAAAGTAGCGGTTGCGACGGTTCGCCCCTGTGACGCCGGCTTCGGATCTGCCCGCACGGCTCGCTGGGTCGGAGCTGATGGCGACGGAGCCACCCCTGGAGGGCTCCGTCGGTGCCTATGCCGCCGCCCTGATTCAGGCGCGCCTGCGCCGCCTGGTGGCCCTGCAGGCGGATGTGCTCGCCGATCAGCAGCGGGAGCCCCTGCATCAGATGCGGGTGACCTGCCGTCAGCTGCGGGCCACCCTGCAGCAGTTTGCTCCGGCCCTGTGTGTGCCGGATCCCACCGCACCGGAGCGCCTCGCCAAGGTGGGCCGCCATCTGGGCTGCCGCCGTGACCTCGATGTGCTGCAGCATCGGCTTGAGCACGATTTCGCCCCCCTCCTGCCTGACAAGGAGGCCACGGTGCTGCGCAAGCTGCTCAAACAGTTGCGGCGGGAG
>BJHC01000081.1:5537-6539 GCA_014191535.1 Cyanobium sp.
GCTGGCCTTTGAAGCGGTGGAGGAGGCCCTGAAGGGCCGCCGCTATCTGAAGGTGTTGGCCCAGCTCCAGGGTTGGTTGCGCCAGCCCCAGCTCACCCCCCTGGGTCAGCAACCGATGCGGGCCTGGTGGGGGGAGTTCTGCCAGACGGCCCTCAACGATCTGCTGCTGGAGCCCGGCTGGCAGGTGGATCAGCCCTACGCCCCCCTGGGGCAACAGCAGCTGCATCAATTGCGCAAGCGGCTGAAACGTTGCCGCTACAGCCTCACCAACCTGGAGCCCCTGCGCCCTGAGCCCCTCGCCCCCTGGCTGGAGCGCCTGCGGGCCATGCAGCAACACCTTGGGGATCTCAATGATCTGCAGTTGCTCGACCAGGCGCTGCAGCGGCAGTTCCATGAATCACCCGACCGAATCGCCCCCTGCCTCTGCAGCCTCCTGGCGGAGGCCCGCGACCAGGCCTGGTTGCGCTGGCGCAGTGAAGCCGAGACGCTGCTGACCCCGGCCGGCCGTGCCGCCCTGCACCGGCTGCCGCTGTAGCGCAGGCCACCCGCGCCCGCCCGGTGGATCACATCCCCCTGGCTGGGGCTGCATAGCTTGAAGGTTCCTCCCGGATCAGCTGTGGCTGCGCTCCAGGCCAGCGGGCCCGTGGCCCTGCCCCTCCTGCTGCTTTCGGTGCTCACGGCCACCCTCGCCGTGGAGCGTGGCCTCCACTGGTGCCGCCTGTGGCAGCGTCCCGAGCCCCTGCGCCGCCAGGGTCGCTCCGATCCCTGGTCGACCACGGTGGTGGAGCCGCTGTTGGAGGCGGTGGTGCTGTTGGCACCGCTGCTGGGGATGCTGGGCACGGTGGTTGGTGTCATGGGCCTGCTGGATCGCCTGGGGCCCCAGCTGCCCACTCCCTTGGCCATGGGGGATGTGCTGGCCAGCTCGGCCTTTGGTCTTGGGCTTTCGGTGCTGGCCCTGGCCCTGCTGCTGCTGAACCGGGGCCTGCGCCGCTGGCAGCGTCA
>BJHC01000082.1 GCA_014191535.1 Cyanobium sp.
CCGTGATTCGCACGCCGGTGGCAAGCGCTCAGGTGAAGAGCGCCCTGCTGCTGGCGGCCCTCACGGCCGAAGGCCCCACCACGGTGATCGAACCGGTGCAGAGCCGCGACCACAGCGAGCGGATGCTGCGGGCCTTCGGGGCCGATCTGAGCGTGGGGGGGCCGGGCGACACCGAGGTGACCGTGACCCCGGGGGCCAGCCTGCGGGGCCAGGCGGTGGTGGTGCCGGGCGACATCAGCTCCGCCGCCTTCTGGCTGGTGGCCGGCGCCATCACCCCCGGCGCCGACCTCACGGTGGAGAACGTGGGGCTCAACCCCAGCCGCACCGGCATCCTCGATGTGCTGGAGCAGATGGGCGCCCGCATCGAGGTGCTCAACGCCCGCGATGTGGCCGGCGAGCCGGTGGGCGACCTGCGGGTGACCCACGGCCCGCTGCAGGCCTTCAGCATTGATGCGGCGCTGATCCCCAGGCTCGTGGATGAGATCCCGGTGCTGGCGGTCGCCGCCTGCTGCGCCGAGGGGGTGAGCCGCGTCAGCGGCGCCGAGGAGTTGCGGGTGAAGGAAACCGATCGCCTGGCGGTGATGGCCCGGCAGCTGGGGGCCATGGGGGCCCGGATCGAGGAATTCAGCGATGGCATGGCCATCCAGGGGGGCGTGCAACTGCATGGCGCCGCGGTGGACAGCGAAACCGACCACCGGGTGGCCATGAGCCTGGCGGTGGCGGCCCAGATCGCCAGCGGCGCCACCCAGCTGGAGCGCCCCGAGGCGGCGGCGGTGTCGTACCCCGGCTTCTGGGACGACCTGGAGCGGCTGCAGGCCTGATCCCCTGAGCCGGGGCCAGCAAAGCCAAAGAAAAGCCCGCAGCACAGGCCCCGTTCGGGCACGCGGCTCAAGCTGGGGACAACGGGCCAGGGCGCCGCTGATGCTCAAGAGCGTGCTGCGGGAATACGCCGCATTCCTCCACAACAAGGGCCTCGCCATGGAGGTGGCGATCGCCATGGTGATCGGCAGCCAGATCACCGAGATCACCCGGTCGCTGTCCAACGACCTGTTGATGCCGCTGTTGATGCCCCTGCTGCATGCGGGTAGCTGGCATGAGTGGTCGATCGCCTACTTCGGCAACACCATCGAGATCGGCAAGCTCACCGACATGGGGCTCAACACCCTGATCACCGGTTTTGCCCTGTTTCTGATCCTCAAGCTCACCGGCGCCCGGAGTGGACCGCGGCGTGAACGCTGAGGAGAGCCAACTCCGCAGCCTGCGCACGGAGGACGGCAGCTTCAGCCTGTTCAGCCCCGCGGTGGGGGAGGCGTTCCACAGCGGCCGCGGAGCCCTGGCCGAGGCCCGCAGCAAGTTTGTGGCGCCGGCGGCCCTCGAGCGCTGGCGGCCGGGGCAACGGCTGCGGGTGGTGGATGTGGGCGTGGGCACCGGCAGCAACAGCGCTGCCCTGCTGGAGGCGGTGGCGGACGCGGGCCTGGAGCTGGAGTGGTGGGGGCTGGAACTGGACCATGAACCGCTGCGGCTGGCCCTGGCGGATGCCGGCTTCTGCGGCCAGTGGCGGCCGGAGGCACTGCAGCGGCTGCAGCAGCTCTGCAACGGAGCACAGATGTTGTGGGGTGATGCCCGGGAACGGCTGCCGCAGCTGCTGGATCAGCGGCGCGGGCAGATCGATCTGGTGCTGATGGATGCCTTCTCCCCCAGCCGCTGCCCGCAGCTGTGGAGTGTGGAGTTTCTGGGGGGGCTGGCAGCGCTGTTGCAACCCGAAGGCCGGCTGCTCACCTACTGCAGTGCGGCGGCGGTGCGCCAGGGGCTGCGGCTGGCGGGGCTGGAGATTGCCAGCATCGCCGCCCCCTCCGGGCTGCGGGCCCAGCGCAGCGATTGGAGCGGCGGCACCGCCGCCAGCCCCACGCCCCTGGGCGACGATCCGCGGCTGCGGCCCCTCAGCCCGATGGAGCTGGAGCACCTGAACACCAACGCCGCTGAGCCTTACCGCGACCCCACGGGAAGGGCCAGCCGCAGCACGATCCTGCAGGAACGCCAGCGCCGCCAGCGGCAGCAGTTGGCCGGCGGCGCGGTGGAGGCCACCAGCAGCTGGCGGCGCCGCTGGGGACTGGAGAGCGGCGCCGGGCACCCCCAGTAGATTCCGCCCCAGTTGCCCGCCTCCGCCGATGCTCGCCGTTGCCGTACTGGCCGCCGGGAAGGGCACCCGCATGAAAAGTGCGCTGCCCAAGGTGCTGCAGCCCCTGGCGGGCGCCACCCTGGTGGAGCGGGTGCTGGCCAGCTGCAAGGGCCTGCAGCCCGACCGGCAGATCCTGATCGTCGGGCACCAGGCCGAGCGGGTGGAGCAGTCGTTGGCGGGGGCCGGCGGATCCTGCCCCCTGGAGTTTGTGCTGCAGCAGCCCCAGAACGGCACCGGCCATGCGGTGCAGCAGCTGCTGGAACCTCTGGCCGGCTTTGAGGGTGAACTGCTGGTCCTCAACGGCGATGTCCCCCTGCTGCGGGAGCAGACCATCGCCGAGCTGCTGGAGCGCCACCGCAGCAGCGGTGCCGCCGTGACCCTGCTCACCGCCCGCCTGGCGGACCCCACCGGCTACGGGCGGGTGTTCGCCGATGGCGACGGGGCCGTGTCGGCGATCGTGGAACACCGCGACTGCAGCGAGGCCCAGCGCTGCAACACCCTGATCAACGCCGGCATCTACTGCTTCAACTGGACGCAGTTGGCGGCGGTGCTGCCCCAGCTGCGCACCGACAACGACCAGGGGGAGCTGTACCTCACCGACACCGTGGCGATGCTCAGCCCGGCGATGCATGTGGAGGTGGCCGACGCCGATGAGATCAACGGCATCAACGACCGCCTGCAGCTGGCGCAGTGCGAGGCGGTGATTCAGGAGCGGCTGCGGCGCCATTGGATGGAAGAAGGGGTGACCTTCGTGGATCCGGGCAGCTGCACCCTCAGCGACGGCACCCGCTTCGGCCGCGATGTGGTGGTGGAGCCCCAGTGCCATTTCCGCGGTGAGGCGGTGATCGGCGATGGCTGCCGCATCGGCCCCGGCAGCCTGATCGACAACAGCCGCCTCGGCGATGGGGTGGAGGTGCTCTACTCCGTGGTGCGCGATGCGGTGGTGGCCGGCGACTGCGCCATCGGCCCCTTCGCCCAGCTGCGCCCGGGCGCCGAGCTGGCGGCGGGCTGCCGGGTGGGCAACTTCGTGGAGATCAAGCAGAGCCGCATCGGTGCCGGCAGCAAGGTGAATCACCTCAGCTACATCGGCGACGCCGAGCTGGGGGAGAACGTCAACGTGGGGGCCGGCACGATCACCGCCAACTACGACGGCGTCAACAAACACCGCACCGTGATCGGCGCCGGCAGCAAAACCGGAGCCAACAGCGTGTTGGTGGCTCCGATTCAGCTGGGGGCCAACGTGACCGTGGGGGCCGGCTCCACCCTCACCAAGGATGTGCCCGCCGGGGCCCTGGCCCTGGGGAGGGCCAAGCAACTGGTGAAAGAGAACTGGCAGATGCCCTGACGGGCTGGGGTCTCAGGCGGCCAGGGGCAGACCCAGCTGGCGCTGCCAGTCGGTGAGGGGGCGATCCCAACCCTCCTCCAGGCGGTAGGCGATCACGCAGGGTGCCTGCAGCCCCAGCTCGAAGCCCCGCGCCAGGGCGCTGAGCAACGGCTCCAATGGTTCGTCGTTCTGAAGGCTGTTGAGCATGCCGCCGAAGATCAGCATCACCGCCAGGGGGGAGCGGTTCTGGGCCAGGTTGAAGGCCTGCAGCCCCAGTTCACCCGGGCCATCGATGCCGAAGCCGGTGAGCACATGCACGATGTCGTGGGTTTCCCGCAGGCGGTGCACCACGTAATCCTGCGGCGACTGGATCGGTGAGGGATCGATCAGGCTGGCGGGGCTGAGGCCCTGGCTGCGCAGCTGGTGGGCGTAGACGTGGCCGAGGCTGCCGGCCGGGAGCTGCTCGAGGGCCTCCAGATCGATCGGCGCTGGCCGCCACTGGGCCTGCACCAGCTCCGCCATCTGGGGATTGGCCAGCAGATGGCGAAACATCTGCGCCGAGATCGGGCTGTTCTTGAGGCTGCCGGCCACCTTGAACACGCTGTCGAGCGAACCGGGGTTCTTGAGGAACTCCGCCAGGCCCGCCACCATCCGCAGCGACTGCAGGCGGGCATCGAGGTTGAACAGCATCGGCTGGGGCACGGCGTCACTGGCCCCAGCTTGTCGGCGCCGGCCCGCCCCGGCCACGGGGGCCTCGCCCCCTGGGGGCGCGCAGCGGTGGTCCAGGGTCTGACTAAGGCTGACTAAGCGGGGGACACGCCCGCACCACAGTTCAGCACCACAGTTCAGTCCAACGACGGCAACAGCGGCAGCAGGCGCTCCAGGGCCACACCACGGCTGGCCTTGAGCAGCACCACATCGCCGCGCCGCAGCCATTGGGCCAGGGGCGCCGCCGCCTGCTCCGGTATCTCCACCACCGCCAGCCGCGGCAGGGAGGCAGCTGCGGCGGCCATGGCTTCAGCCTCGACACCGGTGCTCACCACCACGAGTCCGTCGAGGCCCCGCTCCAGGGCCCGCTCCGCCACGCGGCGGTGCAGCTCCACGCTGCGGTCCCCCAGTTCGAGCATGGTGCCGAGCACCGCGAAACGGCGGCCGGGCTGGGCCGCCAACAGATCAAGCGCCGCCAGCACCGCTTCGGGGGAGGCGTTGTAGGTCTCGTCGAGCACGGTGAGCCCCCCCTGCAGCAGGCGGCGGTTGCGGCCACCGGGCACCGCCACATCCAGGGCCTGTAAGTCGCCGAGGGGCACCCCCAGGTGCCGCGCCACCGCCACCGCCAGCAGCAGGTTGCGGGCGTTGTGGCGGCCTTCCAGCGGCAGCTGCAGCGGCTGGCCCTCCACCACAAGGCGCTCCTCCTCAGGCTGCCAGTGGCCCACCAGAGCGGCGTCGGCGACGCCCGGGTCGTCGGCGAGGGCCACCCGCAGGATCGTGCCGCCCCACACCCGCGCCAGGGCCGCCTCCAGCAAGGGATCACCGGCGGGGATCACCACCACCCCATCGGGGCGGAGCCGACTGGTGATCTCACATTTGGCGGTGGCGATGGCCTCACGGCTGCCCAGACGGCCGATGTGGGCGGTGCCGATGTTGGTGATCACCGCCACGGCGGGCTCCGCCGTGCGGCTGAGGCGATCGATCTCGCCGAGGCCGCGCATGCCCATCTCCACCACCACCGCGCGGGTATCCGCACCGGCCTTGAGCAGGGTGAGGGGCACGCCGATGTCGTTGTTCTCATTGCCACTGCTGGCCACCACCGGCCCCAGCGGCGCCAGGGCGGCACGGATCAACTCGCGGGTGGTGGTCTTGCCCGCGGAACCGGTCACCGCCACGACGGCGGCCTGCAGGCGTCGACGGTGCAGCAACGCCACCTGTTGGTAGGCGTCCAGGGTGTCCTCGACGAGCCAATGGAGCAGTCCATCCGGCACGGCCTCGGCGCGGTCGCGCTGCACCAGGGCGGCCTGGGCCCCCACCCGGGCCGCCTCCGGCAGGAAGGCATGGCCATCGAAGCGCTCCCCCACCAGGGGGATGAACAACTGTCCGGCGGCCAGCTGACGGCTATCGGTGCCGATGGGGCCCACCGCCGTGGCCGGATCAACACTGCCGCCGCGGGGCTGGCCCCACAGGCCGATCAGATCGGCCAGCTGCAGCAGGGGTGCGGCGGCGGGTGCGGCTGCGGCGTGTGCGGCGGCTGTTGCTGCGACTGGTGCTGCGGCTGACTCCTCGGACGACATCAACTCAGGCGCTGGGTTCGGAACTGAACAGGATCATGCCGTCGCCCACCAGCGCATCCCGGCCCAGCAGGCCAGCGCGGGAATCGCGCAGCTCCAGGTGGTCGTAGCCGAGATCGCGGGCCCACTGCTGCCAGAGCTCGGCGCGGCGCTGCTGCTCCTTGGCAGCCAGGGCCGGGAAGGCGGGGGCCAGCTGCAGGCTGAGGCTGGAGGCGTCCGCATCGCCCACGGCCCTGCGGATCAGACCATCGGCGCCGGGGCGCTGCAGCAACAGTACCAACGGATCCGGTGGCGGCGGCTCAAGCGGCTCCGCCTCCAGAGACTCCGCATCGGTCGCAGGCTCCAGTGCGGGCTCCGGTGCGGGCTCCGGTGCGGGCTCCGGTGCGGGCTCCGGTGCGGGCTCAGGCAGCACGGCCGCGGCGGGGGGCTCTGCAGCGGGGGGCGGCGGTTCCGTTGTCGCGGGCCGCAGCCGCGGCAGCCACACCCCCAGGGCCATCAGGGCCGCCAGGGCCAGGGCCAGCAGCAGCGGCCAGAACAGCGGCGCCAGGTCGACGGGCCACCAGCGGGGGCGCCAGAGGCCGCCCTCGCCATTGCGCCGCAGGGATTCCCGCAGCCGTAAGCCCGTGTCGGCCACCACGGCGCGCAGGTCCTCCGCCAGCAGCCCCCAGGGGTTGCGGTAGGGGGCGGGCAGGGTGGACCTGTCCGGGTCAGACCGGTCGGGTGAACGGGGAGCGGGGCGGATCAGTTGCTGTT
>BJHC01000083.1 GCA_014191535.1 Cyanobium sp.
TGCTGATGCAGCTGTCGCTCTACCCGGAGAGCCAGCTGCGTCAGAGGCTGCAATTGCGCGATCGGGCGGGCTTAGGCCCTGATTTGATCCTGACCGGGGCCGATAGTGCCAACTCCCTGCTGCGGGTGGGGTTGACGGACCCCATCCCGGACGATCCCCAGCTGCGGGATGCCAGCAGCCCGATGCTGCTGGAACGGCTGCGCAACCGCCGCGGCCAGTTGGCGGCACAGCCCATGGTGCTGTTCCCCCAACTGGCCTGCTACGACCGGCGCCGGCTGCCGGTGCCCCCCACCAGCCTCAGCGGCCTGCTGGAATCCAGTGCCGCCGGGGTGCCGGTGGGTCTCGCGATCGACCTGCGCCAGCTCCTCTGGACCGCCGGGGGCTTCGGCGCCATCCCCGGCCTGACGCAGGCGGCGCTTGGACAGCAACCCAACCCACGCGAGCGGGCTCAGATCCGCAGTTGGTTGACCTGGCTGCAGCAGGCCAGCAATCAGCAGCGGGTGACGTTCATGCCCAACCAGACCGCGCTTCGCCAAAGCCTCAGCGCAGGCGGCCTGGCGTGGGTGAGCTGCAACAGTGGCGATCTCGAGCTGATGCGCCGCAAGCTGGGCCCCCACTTGGGGGTCAGCGCGCTGCCCAATGGGGCCGCCCATCCCGCCAGCCCGGTGAACCGTCTGCGGGTGCTGGCCCTGGGGCGCAACTCCAGCGGGGCGCAGCGTGAGATGAGCCTGGAGATGATCCGCTTCACCGTGGCCCCCCTGGTGCAGCGGGCCTTAACCCTGGACAACCTGAGCTTCCTGCCCACCAACCCCCGGGTGAGCGTGCCGGTGCAGAGCTCCAGCGTGCTGCAGGCGATGGTGACATCGCGCCAACAGGCCCGCAGCATGGACCACCTGATGGCGGACATCCATCAGGAGGATCCCCGGCTCGCCGCCCTGCAGAACGAGGTCATCGTGCCGGTGCTGTTCGGCCTGGTGGAACCGAAGCTGGCCACGCAGAAGCTGATCACCATCCTGCGGAGGCAGCCATGAGGGATCTGATCCGCGAAATTCTGGGCTGGCTGGGGTATCTGGAACGCAGCGACGTGCTGGTGCAGCTGTTCGCCTTTGGCGCGGCCCTGGTGCTGATGCGCCGGCTGGTGCGGCACCGCATCGCAGCGGCGGGGCTACGGCGCCGCTGGCGCAACCTGCTGCTGGCCATCAGCGGCCCCGGCCTGGCCATGCTGCTGAGTCTGCTGCTGCCCTTTGCGCAGCAATCCTTCGGGCTGCTGCGGCTCCTGGGGGTCTTTTGGCTGGGTTGGAATCTGCTGGGGCTGCTGGAGCTGCAGCTGGATCACTGGCTGCCCAAGGAACGGGTGCATCAACTGCTCAGCCGGTTGCTGCGGCCGCTCTATCTCCTGGGCGCCACGCTGGTGCTGATCGACAAGCTCGACAGCATCAGCGACCTGGCGGTGATCCAGGTGGGCCAGCTGTTCAACGCCTCCATCGACCTGGGCAAGGTCTGCACCGCCCTATTGGTGATCTATCTGCTGTTGCTGGGGTCAGCCCCCCCGGCGGCGGCCCTGGCTTGGCTGGCCCATCGCTTTCTGGGGATCAGCGAAGGCAGCCGCAAGGCCCTGGAGCTCATCCTGCGCTACGCCGTGGTCGCCTTGGGCATCCTGGCGGTGGCCTTCCATGTGGGTTTCAACGGCACCGCCCTGCTGGCGGTGGCCGGCGGCCTGTCGGTGGGCCTGGGCTTCGGCATCAAAGAGGTGTTCTCCAACTTCGTCAGCGGCCTGTGGCTGCTGTTCGAGGGGTCCGTGCGCCCCGGCGAAGTGCTGATGATCGATGGCGACCCCTGCGAGGTGCGCAAGCTGGGGCTGCGGGCCACCCTGCTCTGGCGCGACCGCGACAACGCCGAGCTGCTGATCCCCAACCAGACCTTCTTCACCGAAGCCGCCACCACCTACACCGCCAGCGACCGCATGCGCCGCAGCCAGGTGAGCGTGGGGGCCGCCTACCACCACGACCCCGCCGAGGTGATCGCCCTGCTGGAGGCCACCGCCCTACAGGTGTCGCGAGTGCTTCAACATCCCGCCCCCACGGGCCTGCTGCTCAGCTATGGGGACTCCGCGATCAACTACGCCCTGCGCTTCTGGATCGCCCACCCCATGGACAACGTGGGCATCTGCAGTGAGGTGAACCAGGCGATCTGGACGGCCTTCAAACAGCACAACATCGAGATCCCCTTCCCGCAGCAGGTGGAGTACTCGATGGTGTGGCCGCCGGAACGGCAGACCCCCAACACCAGCCACTGAGCCCGCCCTAGCCCTCGGCCAGCCGCCGCAGATACCCCTCGCGGCTGCCGGCATTGATCCAGCCGGTGGCGATGGTCTTGCTGTGGTCGTGGCTGACGCGCCCCCGGTGGATGTGGGAGGGGCCGGCCGGGAAGATCACGAGCTTGCCGCGCTCCGCCGGCTCGTGGTGCTGCTGCCAGTGGAACTCCGTGCCGGCCTCCGGCACCGTGTCGCAATACAGGATCCAGGCCAGCACACGGTGCACCGGCTCGGTGGCCTCATCGCTGATGGTCCAGTCGCAGTGCCAGCGTTTGAAGCCCTCCCCGGGGGCGTAGCGCTGCAGGTTGAAGATCGGATTCACGAACAGCTCCCGGTCGGGGCAGCAGTCGCGGAAGAGCGGGCGCTCCTTGAGGTACTGCTCCAGGGCCGCTGACACGCCGCGCAGGATCACCTCCGCCAGGGCAAAGGCTTCCGGGTCGGAGCGATCGATCGCCACCAGGCTGATGTCGGTGGACACCTTGGCGGGCTCGCCGCCACCGGGGCCAAAGGCCACCCCGGGACGCTGCAGGTCTGGACGGCGCTCAAAGAAGGCCATCACCCCATCGGCCAGGGCCTCAAAGCCGCCGTTGCGGTAGCGGGCGATCAGCTGCATGGGGCTGCCTCCCGCCAGGGGATCGCCACCAGGGCATCGAGGCGCTGCCAGCGGCTGCGGTCGGCCACCACCCGTTCCGTCAGGTCAACGCGATCCAACGCTTGGGCGATGTGGTCGGGCTGCAGCAAGGCATCCTCTGGCCCCTGGGGGAGCACCAGCACCTGTTGCTCGGCTGGATCGGCCATCAGCTGCAGCTCCAGGTCGGCCAGTTCCCGCTCAAAAAACAGCCGGCGCATGCGGGCCGACTGGGCGGGGCCGAGGGCCGCCGCAAAGGTTTTGAGGCCGGCTTCATCGCCGCTGCAGCCACAGTTGAGGGCCAGCCAGATCAGCAGCTTGGCCCAGCTTTCAGCGCTCCACAGCGGTTGAAAGCTCTGCCGGTGCTGACGCACCAGCTCCGCCAGGGCGAAGTCCACCAAGGTGGCCTGGAGGGCCAGGGGATCAGGGGATGCCGTTGTCATGGACACCATCCTCCCCACCAGCCGGCAGACTGCTGGCAGACACGGCACCCGACGCCATGGCCCTGGATTTCAACGACCCCGATCTGGAGTTCTCGGATCTGGTCTACGCCTACCAGAGCTGGGTGATGGCGGTGATCAACGACGAAAAGCTCGGGGGCGACAAGCTGCTCACCGATGAGATCGCCGATGACGCCCTGAGCGCCATGCGGTTTCTGCCCGGCGAAGTCACCGCTGCGATCGAAACCAGCCTGGCCCGCGTCTACGACGTGGACCCCGACGAACTGGCGACCCTGCTGTTCCCCGAAGACTGAGCCGCGCCGATGGGGGCCGACTACATCCTCGGCACCCATCGCCAGGAGCTGGAACGGCTGCGCCTTCAGCACGACCTCTGGCGGCCCCTCTGCCAGGCCGCCTGGGGGCGGGCTGGTTTCGGGCTGGGCCAACGGGTGCTCGACCTGGGGGCTGGCCCTGGCTTCGCCGCCCTGGATCTGGCCCGGCTGGTGGGGCCCGAGGGGCGGGTGCTGGCCCTGGAGCGCAGCGCGGTTTACGTGGCCTGCGGCCAGGAGCTGGCGGCGGCCGCAGGGTTGGGCCAGCTGGAGCTGCGCCAGCACGATCTGCTGCAGGAGCCCTGGCCCCGGGGGCCGCGGGACCAACCTGAAGCCGGCTTCGATCGCGCCTGGTGCCGCTGGCTGGCGATGTTTTTGCCAGACCTGGACCCGTGGCTGCAGGGGCTGGAGCAGGTGATCACCCCCGGGGGGCAACTGCTGGTGCACGAATACGGCCACTGGGACAGCTTCGGCCTGCATCCCCACGGCCAGGCCATCGCCCGGTTCGGGGCCGCCTGCCAGCAGAGTTTTCGGGCGGCGGGCGGTGACCCGGACGTGAACCGGCGCCTGCCGTCACTGCTGGCGGCGCGGGGCTGGCGGATCGAGGCCTTGCAGCCCCTGCCGGTGCTTGGGGTCGCGGGATCGATGGCCTGGGCCTGGATGGAGGACTTTGTGGCGGTCTACGGCCCCCAACTGATCGCCCTGGGGCTCTGGAGCGCCGCCGACCAGGCGGAGGCGGAGGCGGAGATCAGCACCAGCCGCCACGACTCCGGCAGCTTCTGGATGGCACCCACATTGCTGGAACTGCGGGCGACACGATGGGCGCCGTAAGGCTCCCCCCGATCCCATGGCCTGGACCCGCGCCGACATGCCTGAGCTGCAGGGCCGCACCGCCCTGGTGACGGGCGCCAACAGCGGCCTGGGGCTGGAGACGGCCCGCGCCCTCGCGGCCCAGGGGGCCACGGTGCTGCTGGCCTGCCGCAGCCAAGCCAAAGCTGAACACACCCAAGCGCAGTTGAAGGCGGAGGGCCTGAGCGGCCTGGAGCCCCTGGAGCTCAACCTGGCGGATCTGGCCAGCGTGGGCCGTGCCGCCACGGCCGTGGCCGAGCGACACCCAGGGCTGGATCTGCTGATCAACAACGCCGGCGTGATGGCCCCACCCCTGGAGCGCAGCGCCCAGGGGTTTGAACTGCAGCTGGGGGTCAACCACCTGGGCCACTTCGCCCTCACCCAGGCCCTGCTGCCGCTGCTGGAGCAACGCCCGGGAGCCCGGGTGGTGCATGTGAGCTCCGGAGCCGCCTACTTCGGCCGCATCGCCTTCGACGACCTGCAGGCCCAGCGGCGCTACGACCCGTGGACGGCCTACGGCCAGAGCAAGCTGGCCAATGTGATGACCGCGCTGGAGCTGCAGCGCCGGCTCCAGGGCAGCGGCAGCCGCGTCCAATCGCTGGTGGCCCACCCGGGCCTGGCCCGCACCAACCTGCAGCCCACCTCCGTGGCCGCCCGCGGCTCGCGGCTGGAGGCCCTGGCCTACCGGCTGATGGATCCCCTGTTCCAGAGCGCCGCCATGGGGGCCCTGCCGCAGCTGTTCGCCGCCACCGCAGCGGAAGCCAAGCCGGGGGTGTTTTACGGCCCGGGCGGACCCGCCAACCTCAAGGGCTACCCCAAACCCTGCCGCATGCCCCCGGCGGCCCTGGATGCCGAGGCCTGCGAACGGCTCTGGGAGCTGAGCGCCGCCGCTGTCAATCTGCAGGGATGAACGCAACAGCCCTGCCGCCCCGCGGCCCCCGCTGGTTCGTGGCCGGCGATCTCGATGGCTTCCTGGGCCTGGGCCTCGACAACCTGATCCAGATCCTGCTGATCCTGGGGCTGTGTCGCGGGGTGCTGGGTTACCCCGATGCCCTGCTGCTGGGCACGGTGCTGCCCGCCACCGGCATCAGCCTGCTGGTGGGCAACCTGGCCTACGCCTGGCAGGCCCACCGGCTGGCCACGGCGGAGGGCCGCGACGACCGCACGGCCCTGCCCTACGGCATCAACACGGTGAGCCTGTTCGCCTACGTGTTCCTGGTGATGCTGCCGGTGAAGCTGGCGGCCCTGGGGGCCGGGTCGGATGAGGCCACGGCGGTGCGGCTGTCCTGGCAGGCGGGGATGGTGGCCTGCCTCGGGTCCGGGTTGATCGAGGGCGCCGGCGCCTTCGGGGCCCAGCTGCTGCGGCGCTGGCTGCCGCGGGCGGCGCTGCTCTCCACCCTGGCGGGCATTGCCCTGGGCTACATCGCCCTGGGGTTTCTGCTGCGCACCTACGCCCAGCCCGTGGTGGGACTGACGGTGTTGGCCCTGATCCTGGCCACCTATTACGGCCGGCTGAAACTGCCGATCCCCGGTGGCCTACTGGCGGTGCTGGTGGGCATGGCGCTGGCCTGGGGTTCGGGCTTGATCCGCTTCGACCCGGCCAGCTGGACGGCCCAGGCGCAGCAGGTGGGCCTGCGGCTGCCCCACCTGGAACTGGTGGCCCTGTGGCAGGCCCGCGGCCAACTGCTGCCCTGGCTGGGGGTGATCGTGCCCATGGGGCTGTTCAACCTGCTGGGCTCCCTGCAAAACATCGAAAGCGCCGAGGCCGCCGGCGACCGCTACCCGGTGCGCAGCTCGCTGTTGATCAACGGCATCGGCACCATGGCCGCCGCCGCCCTGGGGGGCTGCTTCCCCACCACCCTCTACATCGGCCATCCCGGCTGGAAGGCCATGGGGGCCCGCATCGGCTACTCCTGGCTGAAC
>BJHC01000084.1 GCA_014191535.1 Cyanobium sp.
GGCGACCGGAGTGGCGGCGGTACACCTTCTCGGTGAACTTGTTGCCGCTCACCTTCACCTTCTCCGCATTGATCACCACGACGAAGTCGCCGGCGTCGATGTGGGGGGCGAAGTTGGGGTTGTTCTTACCGCGCAGCACGGAAGCCACTTCGCTGGCGAGGCGGCCGAGGGTCTGGTTCTCCGCATCCACCAGATACCACTGGCGACTGGAGGGATCCTGAGGGGGGACGAGAGTCTTGTTCATCGCACCGGCGGGCCGGATCGGATAAGGCGCCATCACCCGCAGAAGGGCGACAGGGCGGGACAGGGCGTCTGGACGGAAAGTCTGGACTTGGAACGGCAGGGCGCCCGATGGCTCGGACGACTGAAGCTCATGGAGCGAACCTACCGCGTCGCCTGACGGCCCCCCGATGGAGGGGTCGACGGCACGGATGCTGCGGGGGGTGCGTCAGGGCACTCCAGCAAAAACCGCGGTTGGCAATCATACCAGGCGGTAGCGGGGAACACCGGTTGCGGGTAGCCCACCCGCAGCAGGCAGAGGCCCTGGGGTGGGGCCGCCTCCTTCACCTCCTCGCGGGCCCCGCTGCGCCAGCGCCGCTCAAAGGCCTCGAGGCTGAGGCGCCCCTCCGCCAGGGCCACCAGCTGCCCCATCACCAGGCGCACCATGCCGTACAGGAAACCGCTGGCCTGCAGCTCCACCTCGATCAGATCGCCACGGCGCAGCACGCTCACCTCCTGCAGGGTGGTGCGGGAATGGGATCGGGCACTGCCGGCCCGCTCAAAGGCGGCGAAATCGTGCTCACCGAGCATGCCCTCCAGGGCCTGGCGCATCAGGGCCTCATCAAGGGGCAGCTGATAGCGAGGCCAGCTCCAGGGGGCCAGAAACAAATTGGGCAGCCGCCCGTTGTAGAGGGTGTAGCGGTAGCGGCGGTAGCTGGCGGAAAAACAGGCGTGCCAGTCGCTGGGCACCGCCGCCGCCGCCCGCACCCGGATGGAGGCCGGCAGTCGCCCATTCAGGGCGGCGGCCCAGCGTTCGGCCGGGATGGGCCCGGCCGCATCGAAGTGCACCACCTGGCCGGCGGCGTGCACACCGGAATCGGTGCGCCCAGCAGCAACGGCCCTGGCGGGCCGCTGGGGATCCAGCGCCGCCAGGGCCGTTTCGAGGGTTTCCTGCACGCTGGGGTCCCGGGGCTGGCGCTGCCAGCCGCAGTAGGCCGCCCCGTCGTACTGCAGGCAGAGGGCGATGCGGCCCAGGGGACTCAGACCAGCTCGATGATCGCCATCTCGGCGTTATCGCCGCGGCGGGGCACGGTGCGGATGATGCGGGTGTAACCGCCGTTGCGGTCGCCGTAACGCTCCTGGGCCTTGTCGAACAGGGCGTGCACCAGCTGCTTGTCGTAGATGTAGCCGATGGCGCGGCGGCGGGCGGCAAGGCTGCCGTCCTTGGCCAGGCTGATCATGCGCTCGGCTTCATCGCGCAGGGCCTTGGCACGGGCCTTGGTGGTGGTCAGACGACCTTCACGGATCAGCTGCGTGGTGAGGGCGCGCAGCATCGCTTTGCGTTGGTCGGCGGGGCGTCCCAGCTTGGGAACTCGGCACTGGTGGCGCATGGCTCAGACGGAATGAAACGAGGGGATCGGGTTCGAGGGGCAGGCTGCGGGGCGGCTCAGACGCCGGCGCGGCTCTGGGGCAGGGAGATGCCGATGCGCTCGAGCGCCTCGATCACCTCATCGGCTGACTTGGAGCCGAAGTTCTTGATCTCCAGCAGATCTTCGTAGCTGAAGCCCATCAGATCGGAGACCGAGTTCACCTGGGCGCGCTTCAGGCAGTTGTAGGCGCGCACCGACAGGTTCAGCTCCTCCAGGGGGATCTGAGCCTCGGCGGAGGGCTCGGGCTCCAGGCCGGGCTCATCCACCATGGTGAGGCTGGCCAGGGGCTGGAACAGCGCGATCAGCTGATTCGCCGCCTGGGCCATGGCGTCGTCAGGGGTGACGGAACCATCGGTTTCGATCTCCAGGCGCAGGCGCTCGCGGGCGGACCCGCCTTCACCCACGGCGGTCTCGTCAACGCTGTAGTTGACGCGGCGCACGGGCATGAACACCGCATCGATCTGCAGCAGGTCGATGGCGCTGGTGTCCTCGTTGCGGCGATCCACGGGGCGGTAGCCCACGCCGCGCTCCACGTGCACTTCCAGCTCGAGGTTGAAGCCGTCGGCGATGGTGGCGATCGGACGGTCACCGTCGATCACGCTCACCTGGGAGGAGAACTGCAGGTCGGAGGCAGTCACGGTGGCGGGACCGTTGACCACAAGGCGGCCGATCTCCAGCTCACGGCTGCGGCTGCTGACGGTGACGTCCTTGCAGTTGAGCAGGATGTCGAGCACGTCTTCGCGCACCCCGGGGACGGTGGCGTATTCGTGGTTGACGCCGGCGATGCGCACGGCGGTGATGGCACTGCCCTCGAGGGCGCCCATCAGCACCCGGCGCAGGGAGTTGCCCAGGGTGATCGCCTGGCCGCGCTCCAGCGGGCCGATGACGAAGACGCCGGTCTGGGAGCGGTCGTCGGAGACCTGGTGTTCAACCCGATCGATCTGGTACTGCAGCACGGTCTGAAGCTCGGAAGGTTGGCGGTGCCCGGAAACGGGCGGGTCAAGGCGTCGGATCAGACCCGGCGACGCTTGGGACGACGGCAGCCGTTGTGGGGCAGGGGGGTGACGTCGCGAATCAGGGTGATCTCCAGGCCGGCCACCTGCAGGGCGCGGATGGCGGTTTCACGGCCGGAACCGGGGCCGCGCACCAGCACTTCGATCTGGCGCATCCCCTGCTCAAGGGCGCGGCGAGCGGCGGCTTCGGCGGCGGTCTGGGCGGCGAAGGGGGTGCCCTTACGGGCGCCCTTGAAACCGCTGGCTCCAGCGGAGCTCCAGGAGATCACTTCACCGGCGGTGTCGGTGATCGAAACGATGGTGTTGTTGAAGGTGCTCTGAATGTGCGCCACACCATTGGGCACATTGCGCTTGGTCTTCTTGGCGCCGGATTTCTTGGCGGGCTTGGCCATGGGGAAGGCCCTGCGGGGGCAGGGAGGTGATCGGGGGACTGAGGGGGGAGCTCCTGGTGACGCCGGCCCGAATGGGGGCCAGTCGGCAGGGGCTGAACAGGCGGTGGGGAAGCAGCGAAGCGTGCCGGACTCGGCAGGGGCTTACTTCTTCTTGCCGGCCACGGTCTTGCGGGCGCCGCGGCGGGTGCGGGCGTTGGTGCGGGTGCGCTGGCCGCGCACGGGCAGACCGGCACGGTGGCGACGGCCGCGCACGCAGCCGATGTCCTGCAGGCGCTTGAGGGCCATGCCCTCCTGGCGGCGCAGATCGCCCTCCAGGGTGAAGGCCTCAGCGGCGCCGCGCAGCTTCTGCACATCGGCGTCGTCGAGGTCCTTCACGCGGGTGTCAGGGTTGACACCGGTCTTGGACAGGATCTTTTGGGCCGTGGTCAGGCCAATCCCGTAGACGTAAGTCAGGGCGATTTCGATCCTCTTGTCGCGAGGAATATCAACGCCGGCAATCCGAGCCACAGAAACGAAAGATGGGGTGAGCAGGGGAAGGGCCCGTGGGCACGGTGGCCACAAGGGGCCAGACCGGCTGGGGCATCAGGAGAAGGGGAGGCCAGAACCCTCAGAGGGTCAGCGAAGACCTCATCCAGGGATCAACCCTGGCGCTGCTTGTGCTTGGGGTTGGCGCAGATCACCATCACCCGGCCGTGGCGACGGATCACCCGGCACTTGTCGCACATTTTCTTAACTGAGGCGCGCACCTTCATTGGGGCGGTCTCTCCGAATTTGCAAACCGCGACCCTACCACACGGGTCAACTCAGCAAGCTGGCGATCCGATCCCCAATGGCCTCCACGCTGCCGGCCGCCTCCACGGGCGCCAGCAGGCCCCGTTCGCGGTAGTAGGCGATCAGGGGCTCGGTCTGCTGGCGGTACACCTCGAGGCGATGGCGGATCACCGCTTCGTTGTCGTCGGCGCGGCCGCGGCTGAGCAAGCGCTGCACGAGCACGCCATCGTCGAGCTCCATCAGCACCACCAGTTCGATCTGCTGGCCCAGCTCCTCCAGCAGGGAGGCCAGGGCATCGGCCTGGGCCACATTGCGGGGGAAGCCATCCAGCAGCCAGCCGCCGCCATGGCCCTCCAGGCGGCTACGCACAATCGCCAGCACCAGGGCATCGCTCACCAGCTCGCCGCGGGCCATCACCGCTTCGGCCTCCTGGCCCAGGGCGGTGCCGGCGGCCACTTCCGCCCGCAGCAGATCGCCGGTGGAGCGGTGCAGCAGCCCCTGGCTCTCGGCCAGGCGCTGGGCCTGGGTGCCCTTGCCGGCACCGGGGGGTCCGAGGAACAGCAGTCGTTGCTTCATGGCCGACGGAATCGAGTTGGACGGAGAAAAACGGGTGAAGGCCGGCGCCAGGGCCTCACTGGCGCACCATGCCCTCGTAGCGCTGCGAGATCACGGCGGTCTGCAGTTGCTTGGCGGTTTGGATGGCCACCCCCACCAGGATCAGCAGGCTGGTGGCGCCGAGGCCCTGGAAGGTTTTCACCTGGGTGGCGGACTCCACCGCCGAGGGGATGATCGCCACCGCACCGAGGAACAGGGCCCCCAGCAGGGTGAGCCGGTTCTGCACCCCCCCTAGATAGGTGGCGGTGGCGGAGCCGGGGCGCACGCCGGGGATGGCCACCCCGGAGCGCTTGAGGTTGGTGGCCACATCCACCGGGTTGATGGTGAGGGTGGCGTAGAAGAAGGAAAAGCCGATGATCAGCGCGAAGAACAGCAACGCGTACAGCCAGGGGGTGCTGCTGTTGGGGCTGAGGGCGGCCGCCAGCTGAATCAGCCAGGGCGACTTGGTGAAGTTGGCAATGGTCACCGGCAGGAACACCACCGCCGAGGCAAAGATGATCGGCATCACGCCGCCGGCGTTGAGCTTGAGCGGCAGGTAGCTCTGGCGTGCCGAGAGGCTGGCGCCCCCCACCTGGCGCTTGGCGCTGACGATCGGAATGCGGCGGTTGCCCTCCTCCACACAGACGATGCCCACAATCGTGAGCAGGAACACCGCCACCAGCACCACGATGCCGCCGACGGTGCTGCGGTCACCGCTCTGGGCCAGCTCAATGGTGGAGCCGAGGGCCCGCGGCAGGGTGGCCACGATGTTGAGGTAGATCACCAGGGAGGCCCCCTGGCCAATGCCCCGCTCGGTGATCACCTCGCTGATCCACATCACCACCATCGAGCCGGTCACCAGGGCGACGGCGGTTTGCAGCACGAACACCAGCTCCGAGGTGCCGGCGATGGCATAGGGCCGCAGGATCAGGGCAAACACCACGCTTTGCAGGATCCCCCAACCGAGGGCCACATAGCGGGTGTACTGGGCGATCTTGCGGCGGCCCGCCTCCCCTTCGTTCTTCTGGAGGTCCTCCAGCTGGGGCAGCGAGGCCGTCAGCAACTGCAGGATGATCGAGGCATTGATGTAGGGCAGGATCCCCAGGCCAAACACCCCGAGGGTGGAGATGCCACCGCCGGTGAAGATGTCCAGGAAGCCGATCAGCTGGCCGCCGCGGGCGATGAAGTCCTGGAAGGCCACCCGGTCGATGCCGGGTACGGGGATGTAGATGCCCAGCCGCACCAGCAGCAGCAGGCCGAGGGTGATCAGCACCCGGTTGCGCAGATCCTTGGCCTGGATCAGCTGGGTGAGGATTTCTCCGGCACTGGGGTTACGACCCCGGCTGACGAGCATGGCGGGCGAGGCGGGGGAGATGGGAACAAAAAACCGCCTGGTCAGCCCATGGCTGGCCCAGACGGTTCCGAAGTTAATGGGTCGCGGTGAAGGCGCGGATCAAGCCGGAGCTCAGATCACTTCGCAGCTGCCACCGGCGGCCTCGATCTTCTCGCGGGCGCTGGCGGTGAAGGCGGCGGCCTGCACGGTGAGCTTCACCTTGAGGTCACCGTTGCCCAGCACCTTGAGGGGGTGCTTGGGGCTGGTGACGATGCCGTCCTTCACGAGGCTGTCGATGTTGACGGTGCTGCCGGCCTTGAGGTCGGCCAGCTTGGCCACGTTGATCACCGTGTAGTTCTTGGGGTTGATCAGCGTGAAGTGCTTGAGCTTGGGCACCCGGCGGTAGAGGGGCATCTGGCCGCCTTCAAAGCCCGGACGGGTGGGACGACCCGAGCGGGACTTCTGACCACGCATGCCGAAACCGCAGCTGGCGCCCTGGCCGGCGGCGATGCCGCGGCCCTTGCGCAGTTTGCGGCGACGGGCGCCGGTCTGGGGCTTGAGGGATTGGAGATTGAGCGACGTCATGGCGGGCCTCAGGAGTAAATCTGCTCGAGGGAGATGCCCCGCTCCTTGGCGGTCTCCTTGTGGGTGCGCAGGCCGGCCAGGGCATCCATGGCGGCGCGGGCGTTGTTGAGGGGGGTCTTCGAACCGAGGCGCTTGGCCAGCACGT
>BJHC01000085.1 GCA_014191535.1 Cyanobium sp.
CGGGCTCGCAGCTCGCGCTGTGGCGGGCCGAACGTCTGCAATTCAGCCGCCCCAACCGCGGCGCCCTGGCTTTCCTGCGGCAGTTCAAGGCCATCGGCGCCCAGGCCAGCCGCGGGCCCCGGCTCAGCCGCGGGCAACTGCGGCGGTTGGAGCAGCACTGGCCCTCCGAGGCCGCCCCGGTGAACTGGGACGTGCTGGTGGTCGTGGGACAGAGGGCACCATGACGCCGCTGCAGCTGGTGGTGTGCGGCACCGACACCGACGTGGGCAAAACCGTGGTGAGCGCCCTGCTGGTGCAGGGGCTGGGGGCGCACTACTGGAAACCGGTGCAGTGCGGCCTCGACCCGGGCCCCGAGGGGGGAGGCGACCGCGACCGGGTGCAGCGCTGGCTGCAGTTGCCGCCGCAGCGGCTGCTGCCGGAGGCTTACCGGCTGCGGGCGCCGGTGTCGCCCCACTGGGCCAGCGCCCTGGAGAGCGGTGATCCCGAGCGACCCGGCCCACCGCTGGATCCGCAGCGCCTGGAGCTGCCGGTGGTGGAGGGCCCCCTGGTGGTGGAAACGGCCGGGGGTCTACTGGTGCCGTTGCGGCCGGATCTGCTGCAGATCGAGCAAATCCAACGCTGGGGCCTGCCGGTGCTGCTGGTGGCCCGCAGCGGCCTGGGCACGCTCAACCACACCCTGCTGTCGCTGGAGGCGCTGCGGCGGCGGGCCATCCCGGTGCTGGGGGTGCTGCTCAACGGCGAACCCCATGCCAACAATCAGGCCACCCTGGCTCAGCTGGGGGGCGTGCCGATGCTGGGCTGCCTGCCGCCGCTCCCGCGCCTGGATGCACTAGCGCTGGCGGAGCAGTGGCAGCACCTCGATCTCTCCCATAGGCTCGGCGCAGTCGTGTGATGCCCATGGGTCGCTCCCATCTGCTGGTCAGCGCCGCCGTGGCTGCCCTCTGCGCCGGGATCCTGGTGCTGTTCACCGACCTTGAGGTGTCAGTGGTGCGCTGGTTCAGCTGCGGCCCCCTCTCCACCCAGGCGGAAGAGCGCAGCGAGCTCTGCCAACGCCGGCTCTGAGCTGGCTCTACAACCGTTCTGGCGGCCGCGATCAGCCGCCGCGGCGGGCCCGGAGCGGGCAATGGCCGGTGATCACCGCCACGTTGTTCTCCGCCAGCTCCAAAGGCCACCCCTGGCGCAACTGGTCGTGGATGTGCTCGATCTGCAGGGCATTCCAGCCGCGGGCCTCCAGATACACCCGCACCGACTGCCACTGACCCTCAGCAAACACCTCGGTGGCCCCCCAGGCCCGCCCAGGGGTCGGCGCCATCAGCTGCTCCGGCGCCAGGAAGCGGTTGGAGCGCAGCGGCTGGCGGCGGGGGCTGGGGTGGTCGAGGAAACGGGACACGCGGGTCTGGGCACCATGGCGTCGTTTCCATGATGACCAGCGCGGCTGAATTCGTCAGGGTCCCGCCAGGATCGCCGCCTCCACATCAGCGCGGCTGAAGCCATAGGGGAACTGACGCTGCACCTCCCCGTCGGCGCCGCTCCAACGCACGCTCAACTCCTCCACGTCCCATTCGAGGGTGGCGGTCCAGCCCGGCCGCTCCAGGCGCCAGTGGCAGGAATGGGGCGCCGCCTGCAGGGCCCCCAGCTCAACCAGCCACTGCTCCAGGGCCGGCAGGGGATGGTTGTAGAGGGGCGTCTGGGGGGGCGGCAGGGCGGTCATCCGCAGACGGCAGGTCGAGCACCACGGCAGTCTGCTCGGCGACGGCCCACCAGCTGGGGGCCGTGAACAAGGCCGTGCCCCGGGCCCAGGCCAAGCCCACCCCGAGCACCAGGCTGAACACCACCGCCAGCGCCAGCAGCAGCAGGGCAAACCACTCACCCCCAGAGAGGGGGCGGCGCACCGGCACGGGCTGGGGCGCACGCGCTGGGGGAGTAGCGGGCGCCGGCGCGGTTGAGGCGGGGGGCCGCTGGGCCTGCAAACCGGCGTCGTAGAGGCGGCGGCGGGCTGGATCCCCCAGGGTGAGATACGCCTGTTGCACCTGGCGGAACGCTTCCTGGGCCTCGATCTGGGGCAGATCGGTGGTGTCGGGGTGGTAGCGCTTGCTCAGCCGCCGAAAGGCCTGGCGCAACTCCTGGGCGCTGGCGTCGGGCTGAATCTGGAGCAGCTCGTAGTAGCTGGGCTGGTCGGTGACGGCCACCGGCGGTGCACCAGGTCTGGGGGATCCTAGAGACTGCGAGCCAACGGCCCAAGGGGATGTCCGCCGCCACACCTGATGCCGCTCTGTGGACGGAGCTGGGCTGGCAGCCGAGCCCCCGGCAGCTGGAGCTGCTGGTGGACCTGCAGCAGCAGCTGCGGCAGTGGAACAGCCGCGTCAACCTCACCCGGCTGGTGGAGGGCGACGACTACTGGATCGCCCAGGTGTTTGACAGCCTCTGGCCCCTGCGGCCGCTGCTGCACAGCGAACCGGAGGCCCCGCTGCGGTGCATCGATGTGGGAACCGGCGGGGGGTTCCCGGGGCTGGCCGTGGCGATTGCCCTGCCCCAGGCGCACCTGACGCTGGTGGATTCGGTAGGGCGCAAGACCCAAGCGGTGCAGGCCATGGCCCAGGCCCTGGGTTTGGCGGATCGGGTGACGCTGCGCTGCGAGCGGGTGGAGCTCACCGGCCGCGATCGCCGCTGCCGCGGCGGCTTCGAGCTGGCCATGGCCCGGGCAGTGGCGGCCGCACCGGTGGTGGCCGAATACCTGGTGCCGCTGCTCAGCGCCGAGGGACAGGCCCTGCTCTACCGCGGCCAGTGGAGCCCGCAGGATCAAGCGGAGCTGGAGCGGGCCCTGCAGCCCCTGAAGGCCCAGCTCAGCCGCAGCGAGCAACGGGAGCTGCCGGCGGATCGGGGCCAACGCACGGCCCTGTGGGTGCAGGCCAGCGGCCCCTGCCCCGCCAGCTACCCGCGGGCGGTGGGTCTGCCCAGCAAGTTTCCGCTGGGGCAGGGGCCATCCAGCGGCTGATCAGCCCCCCTGGCTGAGGCGCTGCAGCGGCACGCCCCCCACCAAACTCCGCAACTCCCGCAACAGCCCGGGGATGCGGTCCGCCCAGGGGCTGGCCACCAGGGCCTGGCGCAGTTCGGCTTCGCTCACGCCCTGGTCGAGGGCATCGGCATTGGCGCCGGGGAACCAATGGCTGCCGGCCCCCAGCAGGCCGTAGCGGGCCCGGGCAAAGCTCTGCAGATCCCAGGCCTGCACCAGGTTGTGCAGCCAGAGCAGCACCGGCAGGTTGATCTGGCCCGGCGTGTCCTGCCAGGCGGGCAGGCCCCGCTGCCAGCTGGCCAGCCACTCAGCCCCCAGGGCCTCCAACCGGGCGCGCTCCAGCCGCTCCAGGATCGGCGGCAGCAGCGCATCGGCCTGGGGGAGAAGATCTAGGGCCTGCACATGCCGATCCAGATCCTGGGGTTGTGCCGCCCCCACGCTGATGGTGTGCACCCCGGGGGCACGCAGGCAGAACAGATCGTTGAACACGATGGGATGCAGGGGGCCGCACAGCTCCAACAGACGGGCCGATGGGCTGTGCAGATGGCCACCTTTGTCGGTGGGGCTGATCACGAAGACGCCCATGTCATGGGCCTGGGCCGCCTCGATCGCCGGGTGGTTGTCCTGCCGGATGAAATACCAGTGCAGGTTGATGTAGTCGAAGGCGTCGCTGGCGATCGCCTCGAGGATCAACGGCAGGGGGGCATGGGTGGAGAAGCCCACTGAGCCCACCCGGCCCGCAGCCTGCCAGCGGCGCACCACCGCCAGGCAACCGCCGGGCCGCAGGGTCTGCTCGAGATGCTCCGGCAGGTTGAGGCCATGGATCGCCAGCAGATCGACCCGATCCACCCCCAGGCGCTCCAGGCTGGTGGCCAGCTCCGCCTCAAAGGCGTCCGCATCCGCCTGGGGCGGCACTTTGGTCTGGAGGATGCGCTGGGGGTCGCTCACCTCGGTGAGCAGCGCCCCCAGCTGCCGTTCGGAGCTGCCGTAGTGGCGGGCGGTTTCCACGTGGTGAAAGCCCAGCTCCACGGCGCGCTCGAGGATGCGGCGCAGGTTGGCCTGGCTCTCGGCGCTGATCCGGTCGGCGGGCAGATCACTCCAGCTCTGCTGAAAGCGCATCCCCCCCAGGGAGAGCAGCGGCATCGGCAGTTCGGTGCGGCCAAAGCGGCGCACGGGCAGCGGTGCCATCAGGGGGTGCCGGCGCCACCGGCGCTGCGGGGCAGGGTGCGCCGCGGCCGGGCCGGGCTGGGCAGCCCCAGGGGCAGCAGCTCCTGCTGGCGGCTCTGCTCTTCGAGCTCCGGCAGCTGTTCGTAGCTCACCCAGTGGATGCAATCCACCGGGCAGGTGTCGATCGCTTCCTGGATCCGCTCGGTGCTGTCGCCGTCCTGGCGGATGGCCCGGGAGCGTCCCCAGTCGGGCTCCACCACAAAGGTGTTGGCGGCCACGTTGGCGCAGTACCGGCAGCCGATGCAAACGGCCTCATCCACCCACACCGCCTTCTGGCGCAGGGCACCACCCAGCACCGGTTCACGGCCACTGGAGCGGGCACCGGCGGAAGCCGGCGCCCGGAAGGCAACGGCGGGATCGATCACCATGGCCGCAGCACCGCTGGCCGGCGGCGAGGGTTCAGCCGTCCCAGCGGCTCACCACCAGCTCAATCGAGCCATCGGCGCTTTGGCGCTGCTCGGTGACCTGGAAACCCTCCTCCTGGGAGGCGGCCAGGATGCTGCGCAGGGCGTACTGCTGGGTGAGCTTGGCCAGGAAGCGCTCCACGGGAATCGGTTGCTTCCAGAGGTCGAGGTCCGTGACCAACTCGTAGCTGCCGCTGCTGGCGTTCCAACGGAAGCCGAGCTCGCTGCCCTCCGGGCAGGCCACCGCCAGATCAGCCAGCACGGTCTGGCCGCGGTAGCCGCGCACGGGCTGCTCGGTCTCACTGGGGTCATGGCCCAGATCGCGCAGGGCGCCCACCAGGGCGACGCGATCGCGCAGTTCCGTCTTGACGGTGCTGAAGTGCGACATCAGGTGACCGGGGTGGAGAGGGTCTGCTCGGGAGTCACGGTGGCGGTTTGGCCCTGGTAGGCCTCGGAGGTGGGCTGGCGTTGCTGAACGCTGCCCAGCCGGGCCTCGATCCGTTCGGTGAGCTGTTCACAGCCACTGCCGCTGATGCCACTCACCAGCTCCTCCACGCGGCCATCCGGACGGATCCGAAAGCTGATGGTGTGCTGGGGCATCCCGGCAGTTAGCGGGTCGCTGGATGCTAGCCGCGTCCTGCGGGGGTTGGCGGCTCAGGCCAGCAGCCCTTCATCCACCAGCGTCTGCAGCCGCTCCAGCACCAGCGGATCCTCGAGCTGTTCCAGGGCCAAACGGGCCTCATCCCGCACCGCCAGGTCGCCGTCCTGGAGCATCGCCGCCAGCAGCGCCTCCACCACCTCCTGCTGGCGGGGGGCCACCAGGTCGCCGTAGAGGCGCCCCAACGACCAGGCGCTGTTGCTGCGCACCGCCGCCTCGCTGTCAATGCGCAGGGCCAGCAGCAGTTGCCCCGCCGCCTGGTCCGCCTTGGCCAGGCCCGTGGAGCCCGCATCCGCCAGGGCACTGGCGGCCCAGAGCCGCACGGCGGCGATGTCGGTTTCCAGGGCCCGGATCAAGGGGTTCATCACCGGAGCATCGGGGTAGCTGCTCAGGCTCCAGGCCACCGCCTTGCGCACATAGCCGTTGCTGTCGTTCTGCAGCAGCGCCAGCAGGGGGGTGATGGCCTGCAGGTCGGGGTTGCGGCCGAGGGCATACACCGCGCTCATGCGCAGGATCGGACAGCTCGCCTCCAACAACGGCAACAGCAGGGCCGGAGCCCGGGGGTCCCGGTGTTCGCAGAAGATGCGCAGCCCCTGCATGCAGTCCTCATGGCTGCCCTTGAGCAGCTGCAGGCCCAGGTCGCATTCCGCCGCCACATCCGCCAACGCCGCCTCGGACGCCTCGAGCTCATCGAGGGGATCCCCCAGCAGCTCCTCCGCCAGCTCCCGGGCGAGCATCTCCGGATCGAGCGCCAACTCGGCCGGGCTCTGCGAAAACTCGGGGAACGGGCCAGTCATGGGCCGATCGTAAAAGCCGGCCGCGGATTCAACCCGGATCCGGCGGCGACCAACCCGATCAGTTGATCGGGGCCGGGGCGGCCATGTCACCCGGCAACCAGATGCGGGCACTCACGGCGAACAACGCCAGACCAAACAGCAGCACGATGGCCGCCGGCAACAGGGTGGAGCGGAAGAACTGCACGGGCCTCAGCGGCGGAACCCCCAGTCTGGCGCGCCTAGCCTGCCGCCGATCCCAATTTGCCGCTGCGGCACCTCCGTCCATGGCCCAACCGCAGCCCCCAGCCGGCGAACCATCCCGGGCCCCATGGCGCCGGCCGGGGGCGATCAGCGCCGAGGGGTTCGCCAGCGGCGCCCCCA
>BJHC01000086.1 GCA_014191535.1 Cyanobium sp.
ACTCGGTTGTGAAACGCTGCAGCGCCGACGATATTTGGGGGGTAGCCCCCTGAGAAAATAGGTCGATGCCAGGTAAAACATTTTGCTCAAGAAAAAGCCACCCCGCGGGGTGGCTTTTTTGTTGCTTATTTTTTGCCGCGAGCGGTGCTCGAGGCGGCTGCAGCGCATCAGCTGCGGTGCACATGCACCTGCTGCCAGCGGCCGTTTTGGCGGTGCCAGATGCGGGTTTCGCAGCAGCTGGCGGTGATGGGATCGCCGTTGTGCAGCCGTTGGCTCAGGCGGGTGTAGCTGAGCACCACGCCATCGTCTCCGATCCAGCGCAGATGGGGCCGGGCCATGGTCACCGTCACCGGTGATGGTGACCCGTCGCCACCAGGGAGCTCGAAGTAGTAGCGGTGAAACGGCAGCCCCTCCACCAGCAGACCGTTGGTCTCCGCTTCGAAGCAGGTCAGATCGTCGCTGCACAGGTCGGCATAGGTCGACCAGTCGCCCCGCACCACGCTGTCCAGCAGCGTTTGGTTGAGGTGCAGGATCTCGCGATCGCGCTCACTGTGGGCCATGGGCTGGGTGCAGCTGGCTGTAATCGCTGATCCTCTCAAACGGTCCGCTGTCGCGGTTTGGATTGCCAGGGCGATCGCTCAGCACCACCGCCATGCCGGCGCGATGGGCCGCTTCCAGTTCGCCCAGGACATCACTGATGAACAGCACTTGCTCGGGCCTCACCTGCATCGCTGCAGCGATTGCCGTGTAACTGCTCACCTCCTGTTTGGCTCCGACGCGTGTGTCAAACCAATGGCTGAACAGGGGGCTGAGGTCTCCGTCTCGGCTGTGGCGGTACAGCAGTTGCTGGGCGGGCACCGATCCCGATGAATACACCGCCAGCACCAACCCCTGCTGGTGCCAACGACGCAGCGCTTCGGCCACATCGGTAAAGAGCGGTGCGGTGATGCTGCCGTCGCCATAGCCATGGGCCCAGATCCGGCCTTGAAGGTCCTTCAAGGCGGTGAGCTTGATGTCGTGGTCGATGAGCCACTGCAGGTAGGGCACCACCCGCTCAGCCATGGGCTGTGCATCGGTAACCGCGTGGCCATGGCGCAGGGCCTGGGCCTCCGGATGACGATTGGCTTGCCAGTCCGCGTCGACCGCCGTCACGAGAGCCGCCACATCCGCCTCCTCGCCGTGGCGCGCCAGGTAGTCCGGCAGGGCGGCGCGGGCGTAGGGGAAGAGCTCCTCGGCCACGAAGCTCACCGGGCAGGTGGTGCCTTCGATGTCCAGCAGCAGGTGGGTGATGGCCATGGCTCCAGCGGCTCAGGTGCAGGGGGGCGGCGCCACGGCCCGCAACAGCAACTGACGCCAGTGCTGCTCCAGCAGAAACTCCAGGATTTCCAGATGCCGCATGGCGTTGGGCAGCGTGTCTCCCCAGGCGTAGAGGCCATGGCCGGCGATCAGCAGCCCCTGCGGCGCCTGCGGCAACAGGGGGGCCGCCAGGGATGACAGGCGCTGCAGGTTTTGGTCGTTGGCCAACACCGGCAGCTGCACGCTGCAGGCGTGGGTGGTGATGCCGGAGAGCCCCTTGAGCATCTCCAGATCCCGCAGCTCCAGGTGCCCCTGCGCCAACCCCCACTGCGACAGCAAGGTGCCCGCTTGGGAATGGGTGTGCAGCACCGCTCCGGCCTGGCACTGCTTCACGATCGCCAGGTGCAGGGCCGTTTCAGCGCTGGCCTTGCCGCTGCCGCGCACCACGGTGCCCTGGCCATCCACCTCGATCAGCGCTTCCGGCGCCACGGCCCCCTTGTGTACGCCGCTGGGGGCCATCAGCAGCCGCAGGGGCTCCTGCTGCAGTACGCAACTGAAATTGCCGCCCGTGCCATCGCACCAGCCGCGCCCATAGATCGCGGCCATGGCCTCGGTCAGGGCTCTGGCGGCAGGGGCGATGGCGGGCTGAGGGGCGTCGTCCACACGGGGCGGCAGCACGCTCCCCATCATCCAACCTGGCAGCTGGGGCACCAGTGGCTGCTGCGGCCCGCCAGCTTGTCGCGGCGCAGGGGGGTGCCACAGACGCGGCAGGGTTCACCGCCGCGCCGGTAGACCCAGGCGGCATGGCCGTAGTTGCCGTTGGTGCCGGTGAGGTCGCGGAAGTCGCTGAAGGTGGTGCCGCCCGCACCGATGCTGGTGGTGAGCACCTCCACCAGGGCGCCGTGCAGGGCCTGCAGCTGCTTGGTCTTGAGTTGTCGGCAGGGGGTGTGCGGGGCGATCCGTGCCATGAACAACGACTCATCGGCGTAGATGTTTCCCACCCCCGCCACCAGCGCCTGATCGAGGAGCGCCGTTTTGATCGGTCGGCTGGACCCCGCCAGCCGCTGCCGCAGATAGGCCGGGCTGAATGCGGTGCTGAACGGCTCGGGCCCCAGCCGCCGCAAGCCGGTGATCACCGTTTCCAACGGTTCGCCCGGGGGCACCCACCACATCTCGCCGAAGCTGCGGGTGTCCACGAAGCGCAGCTCCTGGCCATCGCGGTTCCAGAACCGCACCCGGGTGTGGCGGCAGGGCTCCTGGGGGCTGCCCATCCACAGAAATTGGCCGGTCATGCGCAGGTGCACCCCCCAATGGCCGGCGTCGTTGCCATCCCGGTGCAGCGCGGCCATCAGGTATTTGCCCCGCCGGTGCCAGGCCGTCACCGTGCAGCCCTCCAGGGCACTGCAGAACAGCTCCGGCAGCGGGGGTGACGCAATGGCCCTGGCCCGCAGCACCTCGACCCGGGCGATCTGGAAGCCCACCACCTGGCGCTCCAGGCCGCGCCGCACGGTTTCCACCTCGGGAAGTTCAGGCACGGGGGTGTGGTGGGCGCAGGGTGGGGCTGGGGCCTGGGCACGGTGCTGGCAGCCTGTCACAACAAGATCCCCGACCTGCTGCCAGGCCGGGGATCAGGCGTTCAGGCCCGGGGCGATGACGCCTGCCAGGCCGTGCTGAAGCGGGTTGGGCTCGGGGCCGAATCAGGCCTTGTCGAGCTCGCTCTCGGCGAAGTTGTTGGTGTTGATGCCGCCTTCGGAGCCGCTCACGCCGTTGTAGTTGACCTTCTCGAAGCGCACCACCACCGGGTAGCGGATGCCGGAGGTGTCGATCGAGGCGACGGTGCCGACTTCGTTGAACCAGTAGGACTCGGGGCGCTTGATGCGCACTTTGTCGCCGCGGGAGATGGCCATCGCTGCGCTGGAAAGGGGTGGCTGTCACAGGGAATGTACCTGCGGTGGGCCGGGGTTCCGGCGGGCCGTCACGAAACGTGGCACCATCGACCTCCCCTGAGCGATGCCCCATGGCCGAGGCCCCCTCCTTCAGCCTCGACTTGCCGGATCCCGAGAGCGACAGCATCAGCTCCATGGAGTTCCTGGCCCGCATCGAGGAGGCCTGGGCCATTTGTGATCGCTTTGATCTGCAGACGGCAATCTGGCGCGGCCGCATCCTCAAGGCGGTGCGCGATCGGGAGCGCCGCGGCGGTGAGGGCCGTGGCGGTGGCTTTCTGCAGTGGCTGCGCGAGCAGGAGATCAGCAAGACCCGCGCCTACGCCCTGATCCAGCTGGCGGAATCCGCCGATCAGATGCTTGGCGAGGGGGTGCTGGAGCTCACCAGCGTCAACAACTTCTCCAAGCGCGCCTTCATGGAAACGGCCCAGGCCGACCCGGAGGTGCAGCTGATGATTGGTGAAGCGGCCAACGACGGCCAGCAGATCACCCGCAAGCAGGTGCGTCAGCTCACCGATGAATTCACGGCGGCCACCAGCCCCCTGCTGCCGGAGGAGATCCGCCAGCGCACCGCCGAAAATCTGCTGCCCCCGCGGGTGGTGGCCCCCTTGGTGAAGGAGCTGGCCAAGCTGCCGGAGGAGCAGCAGGAGGACCTGCGCCAGGTGCTGCGCGACGAGCCGGAGCTGGATCGGGTCAAGGATGTGACCAGCACGGCCCGCTGGCTCAGCAAAGCCTCCGAAGCGGGACTGGCGGTGCGCGCCTTCCAGCAGGGGGAACTGGATCTGGAGAAGGCCATGCAGGAGGCCCTGCGGCTCGATGCCCTCGGCCTGCTGGCGGATGCGGTGGGCCAGGCCCAGGTGCTGGAGGCGGCCGTGCTCAAGCTGCACACCAGCTGGCGCCGGCTGAATGGCCTGCAGGAGCGGCTGTGGGTGGAGAGCGGCAGCAGCACCCCCCATCTGCGGGAGCTGCTCAATGCCCTGCAGACCCTCAGCGGCAACACCATGCGCGTCTCCCTCGGGGAGCTGGCCGGTGGCAAGCGTGTGCGGCTGCAGCTGGTGGAGGAGGCCCCCGATCAACTGGAGGCGCCACCCCTGCCGGTGATGGTGCAGGCCGGTTGAGGGGGACCCTTTGACCGCCAGCGGGGCGCCCGATGCCCTGGAGCAGGCGCTGCAGACCCACTTCGGGTGGAGCAGCTTTCGGCCGGGTCAGCGGGAGGTGATTGAGGCCCTCTTGGCGGGGCGTGACTGCCTGGCGGTGCTCCCCACCGGGGCGGGGAAATCCCTCTGCTATCAGCTGCCGGCCCTGGTACGCGGTGGGTTGGTGCTGGTGATTTCGCCGTTGGTGGCCCTGATGGAGGACCAGGTGCAACACCTGCAGCGCCGCGGGATCGCCGCCGCTTGCCTGCATCGGGGCCTGGATCCGGCCCGGCGCTGGGACCTGCTGGCCCGGGTGCGCAGCAACCGCCTGCGGCTGCTCTACCTGGCCCCGGAGCGTCTGCAGGTGGAGGCCACCCGTCAGTTGCTGGAGGAGTTGCAGGACGACGGCCGCCTGGTGGGGGTGGCCATTGATGAGGCCCACTGCATCAGCGCCTGGGGCCATGACTTCCGCCCCGACTACCGCCGGCTGGGGCAGTTGCGCCGCCTCTGCCCGGGGGTGCCGGTGGTGGCCCTCAGTGCCACGGCCGCGCCGCGGGTGCGGGCGGATCTGATCCGCCTGCTGGAGCTGCGGCGCCCGCTGATCCAGGTGCGCTCCGCCCGCCGCGACAACCTGGCCTATGGGATGCGCCGCCGTCCGGAGGACCCCCTGCCGGAGGTGCTGGCGGCGCTGGAGCAGGCCCGGGGGGCGGTGTTGATCTATGCCCGCACGCGCCGGTCGGTGGAGGCCTGGGCGCGGCGGCTCACCGAGGCGGGGGTGGAGGCCATCGCCTACCACGCGGGCATGGATCCGGAGAGCCGGGCCCTGGCCCTCACCCATTTCCAGGAACACCCCTCACCGGTGCTGGTGGCCACGGTGGCCTTCGGCATGGGGGTGGATCGGCCCGATGTGGGGTTGGTGCTGCACCTGGATCTGCCCTCCAGCCCTGAGGGCTATCTGCAGGAGTCCGGGCGGGCCGGGCGCGATGGCCTGCCCGCCCAGTGCCTGGTGCTGTTCCGTCCGGGGGATCGCACCAGCCTGGCCCGGGCCATCCGTGCCGGGGTTCGGGAGGCGGGCGATGACCCCGATGAGCAGCGGCGGGCCGAACTGGCGCAGCAACAGCTGCGGCGCATGGAGGCGGTGGCGGAGGGGCCCGGCTGCCGCGAGCAGGCGTTGCTGCTGGCGGTGGGGGAACTGGTGCCCCCCTGCGGCCGCTGCGACCGCTGCCTGGGCCATCCCACCCTGGTGGATTGGTCCGAGTCGGCGGCGGCGGTGCTGGCGCTGCTGGAGCAGCGCAGTGGCCTCGATCTGCGCAGCCTCGGGGAGGCGCTGGCCCAGGCCGAGGGCGAGCCGGAGGGGGCGGAGCAGGATCGCTGGCGCTGGCTGGCGCGGCGGCTGGTGCAGGAGGACCTGCTCAGCGAGAGCGACGACGGCAGCCAGCGGCTCTGGCTCAAGCCCGCGGGCCGCCGCTTCCTGCAGCAGCCCTGGAGCCTGAAACTGGCGGCCTGATCAGCTGCCCTTGGCCTTGCAGAGGTCGTTGATCAGCTGCTGCTCGAAGTCGCTCTGGGGGGCATCCCAGGTTTTCCAGGCGCCCGACTGGCCGGTGGCGTTGAGGCGCTTGGCGTTGCAGTTGATCGCCAGATAGAGGGGCTGCCCTTCGCTGTTGAGGCTGGGGGCCACGTAGCTGCCGCCCATGGGCATCCAGTTGGCCCAGTCCACCTGCAGGGGCCCGTAGCTGCGCCAGTCGGGTGAGGCACTCTTGGCCACCTTGGCGGGGGCTGGCTTGGCGGCCACGGCCACGGGCTTGGCGGCCACCACGGGCTTGGCGGCTGGGGCGGGGGTCGCAGCCTGAACGGGCGCCGCGGTTTGTACCGGTGCCGCGGTTTTCACAGCCACGGGTTGCTCGGCCACGGGCTTAGCGGCCACCGGCTTGGCAGCCACGGGCTTTTCAGCAAGGGGTTGTACAGCGACGGGCTTCTCGGCAACCGGCTTCTCAGCAACCGGCTTCTCGGCGGCGGGTTTGAGGGCAACGGCCGGGGCCTTCACCGCGGGTT
>BJHC01000087.1 GCA_014191535.1 Cyanobium sp.
GGCCGGTGCTGCTGGCCACCGCCAGATCCTGGCCGTCGCGGCAGAGCACCGCTCTCTTCAGGCTCACCCCGTCCTTGAGCTTCAGCACGGAGGTGGCGCGCCCGGAGAGCTCCTGGAACTCTTCGATCGGCAGCCGCTTGAAGCGGCCATCGCTGCTGAGCAGCCCCACGCTGGTGCCGGCGGCGGCGTCGCCGTTCGGCAGCACCAGCAGTTGCACCACCCGTTCGCCGCTCATGCCGTCCGGCAGGAATTTCTCCAGGGTTCCCGGTTGTTGGCCGGCGAACTCCCAGCGCAGCAGCGCCACCCGGCCCGCATCGGTGAAGGCCAGCACCGCCGGTTGGCTGGCCACCGGCAGGATCAACCGCGCCGGTGACGGATGTTCCCCCAGGGGCGCGGGCTGATCCAGATGCAGGCGGCCGAGGAGTTGCGGCCCCACCACCTTCACCTGGCCGTCCGCCTGGATCAGCAGCCGTCCGTCGCTGGCCAGGCCCTCCAGGGCCCGCTGCCGCAGCAGCTCCGCATTGGGCCGAATGGCGGCGGTGCGTTGGGCCACCAGTTCATCGCCCCCTTCCACCAGCCGGGTGCGCCGTGGCGTGGCGAAGCGTTTCTTGAGTGCCTTGAACTCGTTCACCATGGCGTCGAGCAGGGCGGGTCGCTCGTCCAGCAGGTGCCGCAGGCGGGAGCGCTCCTGGCGCAGATCGTCGGCCTCCTTGCGCAGGCTGTCCTGCTCCAGGCCGGTGAGCCGGCGCAACGGCATCGCCAGCACCGCATCGGCCTGGCGCTCGCTGAGGTCGAGGTGCACCTGCAGGCTGGCCTTGGCACTGGCGGCATCGGCCGCGGCCGTGATCATCTCGATCACCCGGGCCAGGGCGTTGAGGGCGGTGGTCAGACCCTCCACCACCTCCAGCCGGTCCTCCGCCCGCTTGAGGGCATGGCGGGTGCGCCGGATCAGGGTGAGTTCGCGGTAGTCGAGGAATTCCTGCAGCAGCTGGCGCAGGGTGAGTTGGATCGGCTTGCCGTGCACCAGGGCCAGCAGGATCGCGCCGTAGTTGCTCTGCAGCGCCGTGCGGCGTTGCAATTCCGTGAGGATCTGTTCGGGGTTGGCGTCGCGGCGCAGCTCCACCACCACGCGCATGCCTTCGCGGTCGGATTCGTCGCGGATGTCGGCGATGCCGGTGAGCTTGCCGTCGTTCACCTGCTCCGCCAGCTTCTCGATCCAGCCCGCCTTGCTCAGCTGATACGGCAGCTCGGTGATCACCACGGCACCGCGCTTGTGGCGCCCCTTACCCGGTTGGATCTCTTCGATGTGGGCGACGCCCCGCATGGGGATGCTGCCCCGCCCATAGAGATAGGTGTCGCGCACGCCGCTGCCGGTGAGCACTTCGCCGCCGGTGGGGAAGTCGGGCCCGGGCACCAGCTCCAGCAGCTTCTCGTCGCTGAGATCCGGCTTGCGCACCAGTGCGATCAGCGCGTCCACCACCTCCCCCAGGTTGTGGGGGGGAATGTTGGTGGCCATGCCCACGGCGATGCCGGTGCAGCCGTTGAGCAGCAGGAAGGGCAGCTGGGCCGGCAGCACCGTCGGCTCCTGCTGGGAGCCATCGAAGTTGGGGGCGAAATCAACGGTGTTATCGCCGATCTCATCGAGCATCGCCTCGTTGGCGATCGGGGCCAGGCGCGTCTCCGTGTAGCGCATGGCGGCCGGTGGGTCGTCGTCCACCGAGCCGAAGTTGCCGTGGCCATCCAGCAGCGGGTTGCGGCTGGCGAAGGTCTGCACCAGGCGCACCAGGGCGTCGTACACCGCCTGGTCGCCATGGGGGTGGTACTTGCCGAGCACGTCGCCCACCACGCGGGCGCACTTGCGGTAGGGCCGATCCGGGGTGAGCCCCAGCTCGTGCATGGCGTAGAGGATGCGCCGCTGCACCGGCTTGAGGCCGTCGCGGGCGTCGGGCAGGGCCCGCCCCACGATCACGCTCATGGCGTATTCGAGGTAGGAGCGCTGCATCTCCTGATGCAGGTCCACGGGCTCGATGCGGCCGTCGCCGATGGGCATCCGTTACCTGAGCCGGGGGCCGAACGTGCGCGTCAGCCTACCGATGGCGTCACGGTTCGTCGTCGCCGTTGCTGGCGCCGGCGTTGGCCTGGGCCCGCTCCACATCGGCCTTCAGCGGCGCTTCCGCCAACAACTTGGCGGTGGAGCTCCGTAGCCGGCTGCCCCAGAGCTGTTCTTTCTGATAGCTGTCCAGCACGTAGTTGGGGTCGCCCGCCAGGGCCTTGTGGGCCAGTTCCAGGCTCTCGGGGTTGCCCGGTTTCTGGCCGTTCAGGGCTGCTGCCAGGGCCAGCATCGGTTCGGCGGCGCTGGGTTTGATGCCGAGCACCCGGCGCCAGCGTTTGATCGCCTCCGCATCTTTCTGTTGCTCGTACAGCACGATGGCCTGGTTGTTGATCGCCTCCCAGAAGTCGCCGCGCAGGCCTGAGGCCCGCTCGAAGGCCGCCAGGGCGTCACCCCCCTTGCCCATCAGGATGTAGGCATTGCCGAGATCGAAGTAGGCACCGGCGTTTTTATCCTCCAACTTGAGGCCCTGGCGGATCAGCTCCACCGCCTGCTGGGGTTGGCTCTGCTTCAGCGCCAGCGACCCCTGGGCAAACAGGATGCCGGGGTTGCGCGGGTCCAGCTCCCGGGCTCGGGCCAGGGACGTGCCCGCCTCCTTGTTCTGCCCGCTGCGCAGTTGGGCCTCCGCCAGCAACACCCAGCCGCGGGGGTCGGCGGGGATCAGTTGCACGGTGAGGGCCGCCAGCCGGGCGGCGTCTTCGGCCTGGCCGATGCGCAGCAGCCGTGCGGCCGCCTGGGCGATGCCCAGGCCGGCGCCTTCGAGGTTGCGCGAGCTCGGGGTGAGCACGTAGGGCACGAAGGCCACGCTCAACAGCACCGGAGTTGCCGCCAGGGACTTCAACCAGCGCGCAACCATCGATGCAGGGCGTTCAGGTCTCAGGTTAGGCGTCACCTTCCGGGTTGACCGCCTGTTCAGGGGCCTGGGCGGCGCGGATGTTGCGACGCCACATCGCCGGTTTGATCCGCCGCAGGGCCGAGGCGCGCAGGTTGTCGTCCCACTGGGCATCGCTCCAGCTGAGGGCCTCCTGCGCCTGCAGATCCAGCCACCAGGGCCGCGGCTGCAGGTCGGGGTCGTCGCTGCTGGGTAGCGGTTTGTGGTTCCAGGGGCAGACGTCCTGGCAGATGTCACAGCCGGCCACCCAGCCCTGCAGGTGGGAGGCGATGGCCTCCGGCAGCTCCGGGTCGCGGTTTTCGATCGTGTGGAAGGCAATGCAGCGGCGGGCATCCACCACGAACGGTTCCGTGATCGCACCGGTGGGGCAGGCGTCCAGGCAGGCGCTGCAGGCGCCGCAGGCCGGGATGGCCGGTGGGTCGGCCGGGAGCTCCAGGGTGGTGAGCAGATGGCCCAGCAGCAGCCAGGACCCGCGCCCCTGGTGGATCAGGTTGCCGTGCTTGCCGATCCAGCCCAGCCCCGCCTGCTCCGCCCAGGCCTTGTCCAGCAGCGGGGCGCTGTCCACACAGGCCCGCCAGCGCACCCCGGGCTCCTGCTGCTCCAGCCAGCGCCCCAGCGCCCGCAGGCGCCCATCGATCAGCCGGTGGTAGTCGCGGCCCCAGCCATACCGCGCCACCTTGAGGCTGCCCGGGGCTCGTGTCGCGTCCACGTAGTAGGGCAGACCCACCGCCACCAGGCTGCGCACCCCCGGCAGCAGTTGCCGCACGTCGCGCCGGCGTGGATCCGCCATCCAGGCCATGTCCGCCTGGTGGCCCGCCGCCAGCCAGCGCTCCAGGGCGGCGGTGCGCAGGGGCAGCCGCGAATCGCCCTCCACCGCGGCGATCCCCACCGGGTCAAACCCCAGCCGCCGGGCCTGGGCCTTGATCGTGTCGGCTCGATCCACCGCCCCTACGATTGCGCGATTGCGTCAGTCCCACTGTGAGTTCAGCAGCGTCCGGCCGCTTCGCCACCCTGTTCCGCTGGCTCGGCCTCACCCTGGTGGTGTTGCTGGCGCTGCAGTTGCTCGCCGTGCTGGCCGTGAACGGCTGGGGCGAAGAAAGCTTCCGCCAGTTGGTGTCCACCACGCTGATCACCCAGTCGCCGATGGCGTTCGTGGGCATGCTGCTGATGCTGATCGGCGCCCGCCTCGATGAGCCGGTGGCTGGCCGCACGCCCCTGCGCTGGTTTGTCTGCGTGGTGAGTGGTGTGCTGGCGTTCGCGCTGCTGATCACCATTCCGGTGACCATCAGTGGCGATCGCGCCCTCAGCGATCAGGCCAACCAGGCCCTGCTGGCCCAGAGCGGTCAGCTGGCCATGGCCCGCTCCCAGCTGGAGAACCCCCAGGTGATCGATCAGGTGATCCTGCAGGGGGAGCAGGCCGGTCAGATCCCCGCCGATGCCAGCGAAGCCGAGAAGCAGCAGATCGCCAAGTCGTTCATGGACCGTCAGCTGCAGCAGGCGGAGGATCAGCTCAAGCAGGCCGAAAACCGCCGCGATCTCGCCGCCAATCAGCGCCGCATCGGCGGCACCGGCACCTCCCTGGTGCTGGTGGCGGCCTTCACCCTGCTGGCCCTGGTCGCTGTGCTGTGAGGCCGGCTGGCTAAGTTGCAGCTACCCGCTGTTCTCCGGTTCCCCCGGCCCTCGTAGGTGCAAGCCAGTCCCAGACCTGAGCAGCCGCTGGGTGACCGTCTCCAGCAGGACCTCAAGAACGACCTGATCGCCGGGCTGCTGGTGGTCATCCCGTTGGCCACCACCATTTGGTTGGCCACCACGGTGAGCCGCTTTGTGCTGGCGTTTCTCACCTCGATCCCCAAGCAGCTCAATCCGTTCAACACCCTCAACCCCCTGCTCCAGGAGCTGATCAACCTGGGGTTGGGTCTGTTGGTGCCGCTGCTGGCGATCCTGTTGATCGGCCTGATGGCCCGCAACATCGTGGGCCGCTGGCTGCTGGAGTTCGGTGAGGGCACCCTGCAGCGGATTCCCGTGGCCGGCTCGGTCTACAAGACCCTCAAGCAGCTGCTGGAAACCTTCCTGCGCGACAACTCCAGCCGCTTCCGCCGCGTGGTGCTGGTGGAGTACCCCCGTGAGGGCCTGTATGCCCTGGGGTTTGTCACCGGCGTGCTGGGGGCCACCCTCTCCGCCGGGTTCGATCAACCGATGCTGAGCGTGTTCATCCCCACCGCTCCCAACCCCACCACCGGCTGGTATGCCGTGGTGCCGGAGGGCTCGGTCAAAGACCTCGATCTGTCGGTGGAGGACGCTTTCCGCACGATCATCTCCGCAGGCATCGTCAACCCTGACGAGCGCGAAACCCCCGCCAGCCGCAGTTTCTCGAGCCTGTTGGCCCAGCTGCGCGCGCCGGCCTATTCCCCTCTCCCCTCCAACAAGGCCTGATGCAGAGCCGCACCGTTGCCCGCGAACTGGCCCTGCTGATGCTGGGTCAGGTGAGTGACCGAGCGTCGGCCGGTGGCGGTGGCGCTGCGGCCCCTGCGGCGGATCAGGCGCTGGATGCCCTGTTGCTGCAGGCCCTCACCACCCTCAGCCAGCACGTGCGGGAGGCCCTCGATCAGGCGGCCACGGAGCTGCAGGAGGCCCAGCAGCAACTGCTCGACAGCGAACTGCAGGACGAGGGCAGTGCGGAACAGCTGCCCAAGGTGCGTCAGCACCTGCAGGATGGCCTGGCCCATGCGGAGCAGGGGCTGAATCGGTTGTCCGCCAGCCTGGAGCTGCCGCGGCTGCTGATGCTCTCCGACCAGGAGGAGATTCGCCGCGCCGCCGTGGACCGTGCCCGGGCCGTGCTGCGCAGCCGCAGTGATCTCGACCAGCGGCTGGATGCGGTGATGGAGGGCTGGCGGCTCACCCGGTTGCCCCGGATCGACCGCGACATCCTGCGTTTGGCGGCCGTGGAGATCGAGCAGTTCCAGACCCCCGCCGCCGTGGCCTGCAACGAGGCGGTGGAACTGGCCAACCGCTACAGCGACGAGCAGGGCCGCCGCATGATCAACGGGGTGCTGCGGCGCTTCACCAGCGCACCCGCCCAGCGCTAGGTCGGCCATGGTTTACGACTGGTTCACCCGCAGCGGGGCCCCGGAGAACGGCGAGACTTCGGAGCCGCCTGAACAGCAAGACGCGCCAGCGGTAGCCGAGGCGGCTCCGGCTGCCCCCGCTGCCGAATCCGGGGTGGATCAGGACGCCCTGGAGTGGGCGCGCCAGGCCTATGCCCGTCTCAAGGCCCAGCAGGAGGCGGAGAAGCAACAGGCGGCGCCCGAGCCTTCCCCACCACCGACCACCGCACCAGCGACCCCCGCGGCCCAGCCCGAGCCCGAGCCCCCAGCTGCCCCGCCGGCGGGCCCGTCGCTGCTGGCGCCGGCCGCGGCCC
>BJHC01000088.1 GCA_014191535.1 Cyanobium sp.
CCCGCTGGCGGAAGCGCGCCACCTCACCCCCAGTCCCGGGGATCTCCAGCTCCAGCTGCACCGGATCCATCACCACCCCCGCCAGGGCCACCAGGGGATTGGGCCGCAGGGCGAGGGTGAACAGGGAGGGCACCGGCGGCACCAGTCCATGGCCCAGGCCCTCCGCCAGGCGCCGGCCGCTGGGGTGGCTGCCGGTGGCCAGCACCAGGCGATCACAGCGCAGGGGTTCACCACCCCGCAACTGCAGGGCGAAACCGCCCTCGGGGCCGAGGCTCGCCGTCTGCAGGGCCGTGTGGGTGCGCAGCTCCACCCCGGCCCGCTGCGCCGCCCCCCGCAGGCAGGCGATCACCGAGCTGGAGCGGTTGCTGCGGGGAAACAGGCGTCCATCGGCCTCCTCCACCAGCTCCAGGCCATGGGCGTCAAACCAGGCCACCGCATCCCCGGCGGCAAAGCGGCTGAAGGGCCCGCGCAGGGCCTTGCCGCCGCGGGGGTAGGACCCCACCAGGTCGCGCGGGTCCCAGCAGGCGTGGGTGACATTGCAGCGGCCACCGCCACTGATCAACACCTTGCCCAGGGGCTCCGGCGTGCTCTCCAGCACCAGCACCCGCCGCACCCCCGCCTCCGCCGCGGCGATGGCCGCCATGAAGCCGGCGGGGCCACCCCCCGCCACCACCAACGACCACTGCTCCAAGTCAGACGCCATCGAGAAGCCAGATTGGGGCCATGCCCGATTCGCTGCTGAACGGGGCCTACCGCTTCAGTGTGGCCCCGATGATGGACTACACCGATCGGCACTTCCGGGTGCTGATGCGGCAGGTGACGCGGCGCAGCCTGCTCTACACCGAAATGGTGGTGGCCCAGGCGCTGCACCACAGCGAACGGCGCGAACGGCTGATCGGCTTCGACCCCTGCGAACACCCCCTGGCCCTGCAGGTGGGGGGCGATGACCCCCAGCTGCTGGCGGAGGCGGCCCGCATGGCGGCGGAGCGGGGCTACGACGAGATCAACCTCAATGTGGGCTGCCCCAGCGAGAAGGTGCAGAAGGGGCGCTTCGGGGCCTGCCTGATGGCGGAGCCGGCCCATGTGGCGCGCTGCGTGGAGGCCATGGCGGCCGCCGGCCCGCTGCCGGTCACGGTGAAACACCGCATCGGCATCGATGACCGCGATTCCTATGGCGAGCTGCTGGCCTTCGTGGATGCGCTGGCGGCGGCGGGCTGCGCCCGCTTCAGCGTGCATGCCCGCAAGGCCTGGCTGGAGGGGCTCGACCCCAAGCAGAACCGCACCATTCCACCGCTGCGCTACGAGCTGGTGCACGCCCTCAAACACGACCGCCCCCAGCTCCGGATCGAACTCAACGGCGGCCTGCAGGATCTGCAGACCTGCCAGCAGCAGCTGCAACAGGTGGATGGGGTGATGGTGGGCCGCGCCGCCTACGACCACCCCCTGCGCTGGGCCGCGGTGGACCAGGAGCTGTTCAACGACCCCAGCCGTCCCCAGGCGAGCGCTTCATCGGTGGTGCGGGGGGTGATTCCCTACGCGGAGCGCTGGTGCAGCAGCGGCGGACGGCTGTGGGCCATCGCCCGCCACCTGGTGCAGGTGGTGGAAGGGGTCAGCGGGGCCCGCCACTGGCGCCGCGACCTGGGCCAGGCCGCGGGGGAACGCAGCGCCGGCCCGGAGGTGCTGGAGCGGGCCGCCGAGCAGTTGGAGGAACGGGGGCTCTAGGCCTCGTCGCCACCGCCACTGCTGCGGCGCCGGCGCGTGCGGCCAGCCCCAAAGGCATCACCGCCACCGCCATAGCTGCGGTCTTCCCAGCCCTGGGCACCGGAGCTGCGGTCAGCGCCGCGCTCACCGCCGCGATCGCCATAGGCCCCGCCGCCACTGGAGCCGCCCGAGCCGCCGTAACCGCCGCCACCGCCATAGCCGCCGCCACCACCTCGGCGAGGACCGCCGCCGCCATAACCACCACCGCCACCACCGCCGCCGCCAGTGCTGCGGGGTTCGGCCTTGTTGATGCGCAGCGGCCGGCCCATCAGCTCGGCCCCCTGCAGGCCGTCAATGGCGCGGCTCTCGCTGTCCTCGTCCGCCAGCTCCACAAACGCGAAACCGCGCTTGCGACCGGTGTCCCGCTCCAGGGGCAGGAAGCAGTTGGTCACCTCCCCGTAGGGGGCGAAGAGTTCAGCCACATCCTCCTGTTCGGCGCGGAAGGGGAGGTTGCCAACGAAAATGCTCACGGGCCGAAGGGGCCGATCCGGCGAAATTCAGCCCCCGAACATTAGTCCTGAAGACGGGCCTGGGCGCGCTGCAACTGCAACCGCACCTGCTCAAAAGCGGTGCCCCCTTCGCTGCGGCGGGCGGCCACCACCTGGCGGGGGGCGATCGCGGCGTAGATGTCGCCTTCGAAGGCCCCATGCAGCGCCTGCCAGCGCTCCAGGGGCAGGTCGCGCAGCAGCAGGCCCTCCTGCAGGCAGGTTTTCACCAGACCCCCCACCAACTGGTAGGCCTCCCGGAACGGCACCCCCTTGGCCACCAGGTAATCGGCCACATCCGTGGCGTTGGAGAAATCCGAGCCCACCGCCTGCTCCAGCCGCTCCGGCTGGAACTGCAGGCCCTCCTCCAACAGGATCGCCATCGCCTCCAGGCAGGCCAGGGTGGTGGCCACCGTGTCGAACAGGGCCTCCTTGTCCTCCTGGAAGTCCTTGTTGTAGGCCAAGGGCAGGCCCTTGATCATCACCAGCAGCCCCTGCAGATGGCCGAACACCCGGCCGCACTTGCCCCGCACCAACTCGGGCACGTCGGGGTTCTTCTTCTGGGGCATCAGGCTGCTGCCGGTGGCGCAGCGATCGGTGAGGGTCACGAAGCGGAACTCCTCGCTGGCCCAGAGGATCACCTCTTCGCTCAGGCGGCTGAGGTGCACCATCACCAGGCTGGCGGCGGCGCTGAATTCCACCGCGAAGTCGCGATCACTCACCGCATCGAGGCTGTTGGCGTAGACGTCGTCAAAGCCGAGGGCGGCGGCGGTGTGGCGCCGATCGATCGGCACCGGCGTGCCCGCCAGGGCGGCGGCCCCAAGGGGGCAGATGTTGACGCGCTGGCGCAGGTCCCGCAGGCGGGCGCGATCGCGCTCCGCCATCTCCACGTAGGCCAGCAGATGGTGGGCCAGGCAGATGGGCTGGGCCCGCTGCAGGTGGGTGTAGCCCGGAATCAGCACCTCGACGTGCGCCTCCGCCTGGGCCAAGAGCGCCCGCTCAAACCGCACCAGGGCCGCGTCGATGGCATCGATCTGGCCCCGCAGCCACAGCCGCAGATCGGTGCCCACCTGGTCGTTGCGGGAGCGGCCGGTGTGCAGCTTCTTGCCCAGGGGCCCCAGCAGGGTGATCAGGCGCCGCTCCACGGCGAAGTGCACGTCCTCGTCTTCGAGGCCCGGGTTGAAGCTGCCGGCGGCGGCCTCGGCCCGCACCTGCTCCAGACCCCCCACCAGTTGCTCCGCCTCCTCGGCGCTGATCACGCCGGTGCTGGCCAGCATGCGGGCGTGGGCGATGGAGCCGTCCAGGTCGTGCTGGAGGAGGGTGATGTCAAAACCGATCGAGGCGTTGAAGCGCTCGATCGCCGGATGCAGCCCCTGCTCAAACCGCTGACTCCAGGTGGAGGAGGAGGAATCGACGGCCATCGGGCCCGCAACGGTGGCTGGGGTCAGCTTGGCAGGCGACTCAGCGAGGGCAACATCACCTCATCGCGCACCTGGAACACCACCATCGAGGCGTCGTCCTCGAGGGGGCGATCGGGCCCCACAAAGCGATCCAGGCGGCTGAACAGCTGGTCGAGGATGCCCTGGGCCCCCACCCCGCTGCGGCAGGCGGCCTGCAGGGCCTGCAGCAAGCGCTGCTCATCAAACCGCTCGCCGTTGAGCCCGGAGGCTTCGGTGACGCCGTCGGTGTAGCAGAGCAGCACATCGCCCGGGTCGAGCACGATCTGCTCGCAGCCGTACTGCGCCTCCGGCTGCAGGCCGATCAGCAGCCCCGGCGCATCCAACCGCTCCACGGCATTGCGCAGGCGACGCCAGATCAACGGCGGGTTGTGGGCCGCGTTGGCGTAGCGCAGCAGGCGGGTGCGCGGGTCGTAGTCGGAATAGAACAGCGTCACGAACCGGTGCGACTGGGCCAGGTCCTCCTGGGCCAGCTGGTTGAGGTCGTGCAGGATGCGATCGGGCGGCAGGCCGCTGAGCACCTCGGCCCGCAGCATGCCCCGCAGCAGGCTCATCAACAGGCCGGCGGGCACCCCCTTGCCCATCACATCGCCGATCACCAGGGCCCAACGGCCCTGTTCGCGGCGCCGGCCCAGCAGCTGGGGCCGGGTGGGGATGAAGTCGTAGTAATCGCCGCCCACCTGAAACGCGGGCCGGCAGCGGGCCGCCAGGTCCACGCCGTCGATCACCGGGCAGTGGTCGGGCAGCAGCTGCGACTGGATCTCGGCGCCGGTGGAGAGCTGCCGCTCCACCCGCTCGTGGCGGCGGGCCTCTTGCAACAGCTGCTCGCTTTCGATCGCCACGCCGGTGAGATCCGCCACCAGCTGGGCATGGCGCCGATGGGTGTCACTCCAGCTCAGACCGCTGCGGGGGCCGAACACATACAGCCGTCCGCGCACCCGGCTGCGGGCCACCACGGAGGTGGCGAACAGGGGCCGTTCCGCCAGCTGCCGCCGCACCAGGCGGTCGAGCAGCTGCGCCACCGCCTCATCACCGGAGGCCTGCAGCAACTGCTCATCGCTGAGGCTGGCCACCTGCCGCAACAGCTCCCCGCAGACGGGATCCGCCGGATTGGCCTGCAGCTGCTCGCGCCAGAGGCGCCCATCGGGGTGCAGCACCACCAGCACCGCCCCCTCCGCCTCCACCAGCCGCGCCGCCACCAGGGGCACCAGTTCCAGGAAGCGGCTCAGGTTGGTGAAACTGCGCAGGGCGAAGCCCAGGGAGGAGAGCAGCTCCTGGTTGCGGTGCTGCTCACGGCTGAGGCTGTCCAGCAGCTGCCGCAGCGAGCCGAGTGCCGTCAGGGGCCGGGCCGCAGCCACACGCTCAGGGGAACTGGAGGGCGGCGTGCTGCTCACCGAGCGGCCGCGAAGTGCCCGCAAGATAGCGGCGTTTGCCGGTGCTGCCGGGCTGGGCCCTATTTGGCCAGCAGCGCCTCCACAAACTCAAAGCTGTTGAAGGGGCGCAGGTCACGGATGCCCTCGCCGGCGCCGATGAAGCGGATCGGCAGGCCCGCCTCCGACGACACCGCCAGGGCAACGCCCCCGCGGGAGCTGCCATCCAGCTTGGTGAGCACCACCCCGGTGAGGCCGGCAGCCTGGGCGAAGGCCATGGCCTGCTTGAGGCCGTTCTGCCCCTGGCTGGCATCGAGCACCAACAACGACTGCACCTCGGCATCGGGCGCCAACTTGTCGACGATGCGGCGCACCTTGGCCAGCTCCTCCATCAGGTTGTGCTTGGTCTGCAGGCGACCGGCGGTGTCCACCAGCACCAGGTCGGTGCCCTTGGCCTGGGCCGCACCGATGGCGTCGTAGACCACGGCGGCGGGGTCGGCGTTGGCCGATGGATTGGACACCACGGTGACGCCACTGCGCTCCCCCCACACCTGCACCTGCTGCACGGCGGCGGCGCGGAAGGTGTCAGCGGCGGCGATCAGACAGCTGTAACCGCTGCGGATGGCCAGGTTGGCCAGCTTGCCGAGGGTGGTGGTCTTGCCCACGCCGTTCACCCCGACCATCAGCCACACATTCAGACGGCCGCGCTCCGGAGCCAACAGGGCGGCGCCACTGGCCTGGATGGGGGTATCCAGCAGGTTGCGCAGCTGCTGCTTCAGGAAGCGGATGCCCTCCTCCGGCTCCACCACCTCCTCATTGAGGCGCTTGCGCAGGGCCTCCAGCACCTGATCGGTGGCCTGCACCCCCACATCCGCCCGCAACAGCAGGGTTTCCAGGTCGTCGAGCACCTCGGGGGTGAGGGGGTCATCCCCCAGGTTCTCCAGCAGCTGGGTGACGAAGCCCTGGCGGGTCTTCTCCATGCCGCGGCGTAGGCGCCCCAGCCAATCGATTTCCTCCAGGGAGATCTGATCAAGCTGTCGGCCCTGAGCGGCCAGCACTTCGGCCGACCAGGTGAAGTCGTCGTCGAAGGCCCCGAGCTGGGGTGCCGCCTCATCGGCGGGAGCCGCCGGGGCCGCTGCGGGCACCGGAGCCGGTGGGGTGTCAATCGCCCGATCCAGCAACTCCTGCTGGCGCTGGGCGCGCTGGGCCGCGGCCTGCTCCAGCAGCGACAGGCCCGCCGACGGGGCAGCTGGGGGCTCGGGCTCGGGCTGGGCCGCGGGTGTCGCTGGTGCGGTGGTC
>BJHC01000089.1 GCA_014191535.1 Cyanobium sp.
CACGTAGGGGCCGCGGGCCTGGATCAGTTGCTCATGGCTACCGCTTTCCACGATGCGGCCCTGCTCCATCACCACGATCCGATCGGCGTGGCGCACGGTGGAGAGGCGATGGGCGATCACCAGGGTGGTGCGCTCGGCGGTGATCTGATCCAGGGAGCGCTGGATGGCCGCTTCCGTTTCGTTATCCACCGCTGCGGTGGCCTCATCCAGGATCAGCACCGGCGGGTTTTTGAGGATGGCCCGGGCCAGGGCGATGCGCTGCCGTTGGCCGCCGGAGAGCCGTTGGCCCCGCTCCCCCACCACGGTGTCGTAGCCCTGGGGCAGGGCCTCGATGAACCGGGAGGCCTCCGCCAGCTGGGCGGCCCGCTCGATGGCCGGGCGGGGGGCATCGAAGCTGCCGTAGGCGATGTTCTCCGCCACCGTGCCGTGGAACAGGAACACCTCCTGGCTCACCAGGCCGATGGCCCGGCGCAGGTCCGCCAGTTGCAGCTGATCCACGGGCTGCCCATCCAGCCGGATCGCGCCCCCCTGCAGCTCGTAGAGGCGCAGCAACAGTTTCACGATCGTGCTCTTGCCCGACCCGGTGGCCCCCACGATCCCCAGGGTGCTGCCGGCGGGGATCTCCAGGCTGAACTGCCGCAGCAGCGGATCGCGGCCGGGGTAGGCGAAGTCCACCGCCTCGAAGCGGATGGCGCCGCGCACCTGGCCCAGCGGCAGGGGGCGATCCCCGCTGGGGATGGCGATGGGGGTATCGATCAGATCGAGCACCCGCTGGGTGGAGGCCATGGCCCGCTGGTAGTCATCGAGGGTGCGGCCCAGGCTGGTGAGGGGCCACAGCAGCCGCTGGGTGATGAACACCAGGAAGGAATAGGTGCCCACGGCGATGGCCCCGCGCCAGGCCTGCAGGCCGCCGATCACCAGGATCGCCAGGAAGGCGAACAGGATCGCGAAGCGGATCAGTGGGATGAAGGCCGCCGAGAGGCGGATCGCCCGGCGGTTGCTGAGGCGGTAGGCCTCACTGTCGGCCCGGAGCCGTTCCAGCTCCCATGGCTCGGCGGCGTAGCTCTTGATGGTGAGCATGCCTCCGAGGTTGTTGGCCAGGCGGCTGGCCAGGTCGCCGGCCCGCTCGCGCACCTCTTGGTAGCGGGGCTGCAGGCGCCGCTGGAAGTGCAGCGACCCCCAGAGGATCACCGGGATCGGCAGGAACGACACCCCCGCCACCGTGGGGGACAGCCAGACCATGGCGCCGCCCACCGCCAGCACCGTGGTGACCAGCTGCAGCAGCTCATTGGCGCCGTGGTCGAGGAAGCGCTCCAGCTGGTTGATGTCGTCGTTGAGGATCGCCAACAGGCGGCCGCTGCTGCTGGCTTCAAAGAAGCCCATCTGCAGGCGCTGCAGGTGGTCGTAGGCCTCCAGCCGCAGCTCGTGCTGCACCCGTTGGGCCAGGTTGCGCCAGAGCAGCGCATAGAGGTATTCGAACAGCGATTCGGCGCTCCAGATCAGGAACGACAGCACCGCCAGCACCCCCAGCTGGCCCGGCACGGTCACCACCCCGAGGGCCGCCAGCCAGGAGTCGTTCTGCTGCACCACCACATCCACCGCCAGGCCGATCAGCACCGGCGGCGCCAGGTCGAACAGCTTGTTGAGCACCGAACAGCTGGCCGCCAGCCACACCAGGCGGCGGTGGGGCTGCAGGGTGCGCAGCAAGCGCTGCAGGGGGGAGGGATGGGCCATGGGGCCTGGCATGGGAAGGGAATGTAAAGGTGAGCGCCACCCCCTGGGAGGCGGGCTTTGGACGCGTTAGACCAAGGGGGTCTCCTCCCGGAGGTGTCCATGTCGCGTTCCAGAGCGTTTCACCGGTTCCATCGCTGGACGGCCAAGTTGCGTCGCCGTTCCCTGCGCAACGCCCTGCCTGAGCCCCGTGAAGGGGAGCTCCAGGCGATCTATCCCAAGCAAGCGGTGCGCTGCCGCGAATGGCAGCGGGATCAGCTGAAGGATCTGCTGGAGCCTGAGGGGCTCGAGACGGCCAGCTAGGCCTGTCGGCCGAACACCCAGCCCACACAAACAGCCCCTTGGTTGGCGGACCGGAGTCCGCAACCGAGGGGCTTTGTTCTGGGGAGGACTCCCGAGCTGGGGTTGGACGGAGCCTGGCTTACCAGCGGTTGCCGCCGCCGCCGCCATAGCCGCCGCCACCGCCGCCGCCGTAGCCGCCACCGCCACCGCGGTTGCCGCCACCGCCACCGCCGCCGCCGTAGCCGCCGCCACGGTTGCCGCCGCCGCCGCCGCCGCCGCCGCCGCCGCCGTAACCGCCGCGGCCGCCGCCGCCACCACCACCGCCTTCACGGGGGGTGGCCTTGTTGACGCGGATCATCCGACCCATCCACTCCACGTTCTGGAGGTCGTCAATCGCTTTTTGCTCGTCGGCATCGGTGGCCATCTCGACAAAGGCGAAGCCGCGCTTGCGGCCGGTTTCGCGATCGAGCGGCAGGCTGCACTTGGCCACCTCGCCGTACTGGCTAAACAGATCGAGCAGATCCTCCTGTTCGGCTTGGAACGAGAGGTTGCCTACGTAAATGGTCATTCCTTCAACGGAACCTTGAAAACTGATTCGTGGATGCTGCGGGTTCCGATTGGAGCCAGTAAGCCCTGGAATCGGATTCACCCTACAGGGCGGCGGTCAGCCTGCCTGCAGGGTGCGGCGCGGCTGGCCCACGGCCGGTGCGGGGGCGGCGCGCGGCCGATGCGATCTGCGGTGGAGATGAAGAGGCTTGAAGCAAGACCGAAGGGAACCGGAAGAAAGCCCTTGATCCCCGACTAGTGTTCCATTGTCAGCAAACCCACATCCGTTGCGAGCGCCTCTGATGACGGCACCCGTGCCCTGGAGCCTGGCCTGGACCGACGACGGGGAGCTGGCTCCCCAGGATCGCTTCGACCTGCTGCAGAGTCTGGTGGCCTCTGAGAGCGCTTCGGTTCAGCCCTCGTTGGTGCGGGCCGTGGAGCGGCTGGGCACCGAGCAGCTGACCGTGCTGGCCAGCGAAGGCCTCACCGGCCTCTGCGCCTGAGGGGGCTTGGCAGCCCCCTGCTGTGATCGGTTGCTGACCGGCAGCGTCCGTAACGGCGTCAGTCGCGCACGCGGCTGATCTGCAGTTCGCGGTTCATCACCCGCAGCCGTTGCAGGCCCTTGAACACGTCCTCGGGCATGCCCTGGGGCAGGTCCACCAGGCTGTGGGCGTCGAAGATCTGAATGCGGCCGATGCTGCGGCCGTTCAGGCCCGCTTCATTGGCGATGGCGCCGACGATGTTCCCCGGCTTGACCCGGTCGCGCCAGCCCACCTCGATGCGGAAGCGCTCCATGTTGGCCTCGGGGGGGCCGGCCTGCTCCCGCGGGCCGCGGCGCTGGGGACCGGCACCGGCGGGACCCCCGGGGGCCATGCGCTCGCCGCGGCGGCCATCGCGCTGCTGTGCCCCCTGGCGCAGCCAGCTCTCATCGCCCTGCATCAGCAGCGGTTGATCCCCCACCGCCAGCTGCAGAGCCGACAGGGCTAGGGCTTCGAAGCTGGCGCCGGATTCCTGACCCACCCGCTGCAGCATTTCCGCCAGCAGGGCCCGCTCCTCAGCGCGGTTGCTGTTGGTGGTGTCGGTGCTCTCCTGGGGCTCCAGACCATCGGTGAGCCGCTGGCGCAGCCGATCCAAACGGTTTTGGTTGATGGTGGCGTTGGTGGGGATCTCCATCGGCTCGATGGGGCGGCCCACCGCCCGCTCCAGGCCGTTCACGAAGCGCCGCTCCCGGGGGGTGACGAACAGGATCGCGTCGCCGTTGCGCCCCGCCCGGCCGGTGCGGCCGATGCGGTGCACGTAGGCCTCCGCATCGAAGGGGATGTCGTAGTTGATCACCAGGGAGATGCGTTCCACATCCAGGCCGCGGGCGGCCACATCGGTGGCCACCAGCACATCCACGGTGCCGCTCTTGAGGCGTTCGATCGTGCGTTCGCGCTGGTTCTGGGCCACGTCGCCGTTGAGCACCGCCACGTCGTAGCCGCGGGCCTCGAGCTCCTCGGCCACGGTCACGGTGATCGCCTTGGTGCGGGCAAAGATGATCACCCCCTGCTTTGACTCGGCCTCCAGCACGCGGCACAGGGCCTCGAGCTTTTGCGGGCCGTTCACGGTGATGCAGCGCTGGCGGATGCGGCTGGCGTCCGACCCTTTGGTGCGGATCGTGATCTCGGCCGGATCCTTGAGGTACTGGTGGGAGATGCGGCGGATCTCCGCCGGCATGGTGGCCGAGAACAGCACCACCTGGCGCTGCTCGGGCAGTTGCCCCAGCACCCACTCGACGTCGTCGATGAAGCCCATGCGCAGCATTTCATCGGCCTCATCCAGCACCAGGCTGCGCAGCCCGGAGAGGTTGAGGGTGCCCTGGCGCATGTGATCCATCACGCGGCCGGGGGTGCCCACCACGATCTGCACGCCCCGCTTGAGGCGGGCGATCTGCTCGCGGAAATCGGAGCCGCCGTAGATGGGCAGCACCCGCAGGTGGGGCATCTTGGCCGCGTAGCTGCTGAACGCATCAGCCACTTGAATGGCCAGCTCGCGGGTGGGGGTGAGCACCAGCACCTGCGGTGTGCGCTGATCCGGATCCAGGCCCGCCAGCAGCGGTAGGGCGAAGGCGGCGGTTTTGCCGGTGCCGGTTTGGGCCTGGCCCACCAGGTCACGCCCCAGCAGCAGTTCGGGGATGGCGGCTTTCTGGATCGGCGAGGGCTCCTGATAGCCGATGGCCTCCAGGGCCTCCAGCAGCTCAGGGGCGAAGCCGAAGGCGGCAAAGCCGGATGCGGGCGAAGCGGCGGGAGCCGGCACGTCGATCACCGTGGTGTCGACCGGTTCGGGGCTGGTGTCCGGTTCGGTGGGCACCAGATTGAGGGCGCTGAGATCCACGACGGGACTGTCGACCTGAGGCTCCTGCTGGGGGTCCAGCTGGTCGTTCAGGGTCGCGCGCAACTCCACAGAGCTTTCAAAGCTCTCGCAAGCGGTATGGGTCAAGGTTGGAAGGGCTGGGCCTGGAAAGTCCTTCGTCGACAGGCCGGCAGACACCCTGAAAGCCACACGCAGCAACCGCCTTGACGGCGGTGGGTGATGGCGAAGACGTGCGATGGATGCAGTGCTGGTGATCAACCGAATGAGGTGTTGATCGGTGGCACCGGTTCCTTCACGTCGAAAGAACTGCCTTGCCCTACACAAAGGGTGAGAGGTGAACCTACCACTCGGCTGATTCGCTACCCCTCAGGGCTGAGGCGCCCGTTGGTAGTCATCGGCGAGCCGTTCGATGTCGTCTTCGCTGAGTAAATCGCCGCGCTGCACCTCCACGATCAGCAGATCGCTGGGGCCGGCACTGGCGCGATGGATGGCGCCGCAGGGCACCAGCAGCGTGGTGCCGGGGGCCGCGGCGATCCGCTCACCGTCGCACTCCAGCTCCCCGTCGCCGGCCACCACCACCCAGTGCTCCAGCCGATGGCGATGGCGCTGCAGGCTGATGCGCTGGCCGGCATGGATGCAGAGGCGTTTCACCTGGTAGCCGTCGCCGCTACCCAGGTTTTCGAACCAGCCCCAGGGGCGTTCAACGCGGTTGGCCATGGCCCGAGGCTAGGGAGCGTCTTCGGGTGTGACCAGCAGCACCGCTTGCCGCGCCCGGGTGAGCCCGGTGTAGAGCAGGCGCGGGTCGCTGTGGCGGCTGGGGGGCACCAGCAACAGCACCTGTTGGTATTGGCTGCCCTGGGCCTTGTGCACCGTGAGGGCCAGGGCCGGTTCCGCCTCCCCCAGGCGGGCCGGGTGCAGCAGCCGGCCGCCGGCCATCAGCACCCGCCGCTCGCCGCCGGCCTCGATCAGCAGGCCGATGTCGCCATTGGCCAGCCCCTGCTCCGGCCGGTTCTGGCGGTTGAGCACCGGGGTGCCCAGGGGCCAGCGCTGCAGGGGGGCCTGCAGCAGCGGCCCCAGCAGCGCCCGGTGCAGGGCCTCCACCCCCCAGGGGCCCTGCCGCACCGGACTCAAGGCGATCAACGCCTCCAGGGCCTGCAGCAGGGTGGCGTGGCCGCTGGTGGGGTCCGCCGCCAGCTCCGCCAGCCGCTGTTGGTGCCGTTGCAGCGGTTGCAGCACCGCCGCCGGCAGCCGCTGGGCGGGGGCCTGCAGCCAGCGCAGGTTGGCCTGCTTCGGCAGGGCCTCCAGGGCCGGCCGCAGGGTCGGCAGCGGATCGCCGCTGCTCTGGAGCCGCAGTTGGGCCGCCAGGGCGGCGATGGCTCCGTCATTGCGGTAGCTGGTGCGCAGTTCCACGGCGGCGGACCCCAGCTGCTGCAGCCGTTGCGGCCGGCACAACTC
>BJHC01000090.1 GCA_014191535.1 Cyanobium sp.
CCTGGGCTTGGGCTTCGCCGGCGAGCCGCTGCAGATCGCTGTCGCAGCAGTCGTGGGGCAGCTGCGCCGCCACGGGCTGCAGGCCCGCTTGCTGCAGCTGCCCCTGCAGCCGTTGGCGCAGGGGGTCGGTGGCGGCGCTGCGGCCCAGCAGCAGCGGCCGTTGCCCCAGGGCGGCGATGGCCGGCAGGGCCTCGCTCCAGGCTCCGGGGCCGCGCAGCACCTGGGCCGGGGCGATGGCGTGGCTCTGGGTGGTGGCTTGCTGCATGCGCCCGCCGAAACGGCCAGACTCCAATCCACCACTGTAGAAGTGCTGGCCCCTGGGGCGCTGCGGGTTCGGCCCCAATGCCCCAGCCGGCCGCAATGGCGCCAGATTGGGAACATCCACGGGCAACGGCATGGCCAAGCGGCAATGGCGCACGCGGTTGGCGGACACGCTGATCCGCTGGGGGGCTGCCCTGAAGCGGGCCCCTGCCCTGGCGCCGCCCCCCACGGTTCCACCTCCGTCGGTGCTGTCGCCCCAGCTGCCCGATGCCCGCCAGCAGGCGGCCACCAGCCAGCTGCCGGGGGTTCGCCCTCCCCTCTCGATTGAAGAGGCGGTGCGCGAGCGCGATCTGACGGTGCTGAAGCGGGAGGCCAGCGATTCGCTGGCGGCCCTGGCCGCGGCCCATGCGGTGGTGACCTCCGCGCGCCTGGCCCAGCTGCACAACCTGCGGCAGGCGGTGGAGCACGGCGAGCTGGAGGAGCAGGAGATGGTGGATTTCGCCGGCGACTACCAGGCCTGGCAGAACGACCAGGTGCGCCTCTTCGACGCCCTGGCCCTGGTGCTGGGCATGGCGGTGCCGGAGGGCTGCGCCTTTGAACAGATCGATGACGACCTCCTCGAGGCCGCCGAAGCCCACCTCACCGCCCTCGGGGCCGAATACCAGCGGCGCCTGCTCAGCGAGCAGTTTGAGAACGGCCAGAAGGAGGGCTGATCCTCCGGCGGGCGCGACGCGCGGAGCGATCTGGCCGCAAACGGTAAGGTGGCCGATCCGGTTTCGTTCGCGTCCAGGAGCGCCCCCATGACCATCCGCATCGGCATCAACGGGTTTGGCCGCATCGGTCGCCTGGCCTTCCGCCGTGCCGTCACCCTGGCGGATGTGCAGGTGGTGGGCATCAACGACCTGATCGATGTGGAGTACCTGGCCTACATGCTCCGCTACGACTCCACCCATGGCCGCTTCCAGGGGGACGTGCGGGTGGAGAACGGCCAGCTGGTGGTGAACGGCAACACGATCCGCATCAGCGCCGAGCGCGACCCCAACAACCTCAAGTGGGATCAGGTGGGGGCCGACTACGTGCTGGAGAGCACCGGCTTCTTCCTCACCGATGAGGCCGCCCGCGCCCACCTCAACGCCGGCGCCAAGCGCGTGGTGATGAGCGCCCCCTCCAAGGACGACACCCCGATCTTCGTGATGGGGGTGAACCACAGGAGCTACGCCGGTCAGGCGATCGTGTCCAACGCCAGCTGCACCACCAACTGCCTGGCACCGATGGCCAAGGTGCTGCACGACAACTTCGGCATCGTGAACGGTCTGATGACCACGGTGCACGCCACCACCGCCACCCAGAAAACCGTGGATGGCCCTTCGGTGAAGGACTGGCGCGGTGGCCGCGGCGCCGGCCAAAACATCATCCCCAGCTCCACTGGGGCCGCTAAGGCGGTGGGCCGGGTGATCCCCGAGCTCAACGGCAAGCTCACCGGTATGGCCTTCCGCGTGCCCACCCCCGATGTGTCGGTGGTGGACCTCACCGTGAACCTGGCCAAACCCACCAGCTACGACCAGGTGAAGGCCGCCATGAAGGCCGCCTCCCAGGGGGAACTGGCCGGCATCCTCGGCTACACGGAAGACGAGGTGGTGTCCAACGACTTCCTGGGTGAGAGCTGCACCTCGGTGTTCGACGCCGGCGCCGGCATCGCCCTCACCGACACCTTCATGAAGCTGGTGGCCTGGTACGACAACGAGTGGGGCTACAGCTGCAAGTGCATCGACCTGATGCGTCACATGGCCACCGTGGCCTGAGACGGTGCTATGCCAGGGGGGACTCCCCCTGGTGTGGTGCAAGATCCCGCCGCTGATCCCGAAGACGAGGCGCCGGCACCGATGACGCCCCATGCGGCGCCGATCGTGGACGCAGACGGCAACCTCACCTACATCGGCGATGACGGACGCCGCTACGTGATAGCCCCCCCGCCGGAGCAGGAGGGCTGACGCGTCTGTCTGGGGTGCCCCTTAGGCGCTGGCGCCGGCCAGGGCGGGCATGGCGATGGCGCCCTGCTTGCGGATCACCACCTGCTTGGAGTCGTCCACATCCACCACGGCGCTGTCGCCTTCGCCGATGCGGCCGGAGAGGAACTCCTCCGCCAGCGAATCCTCCAGCAGCCGCATCACGGCACGGCGCAACGGACGGGCGCCGTAGCTGGGGTTGTAGCCCTCCTCCACGAGGCGCTCCTTGAAGGCGTCGGTGACGGAGAGATGGATGCCCTTCTCCTCCATGCGGCTGAACACCTCCTTGAGCATGATCTCGGCGATCTCCTTCACCTCGTCGCGGCTGAGCTGACGGAAGACGATGATCTCGTCGAGACGGTTGAGGAACTCAGGGCGGAAGTACTGCTTGAGCTCCTCGTTCACCAGGGAACGGATGCGGTTGTAGTTGGTTTCCTCCGCATCGGCACCGGAGAACTCGAAGCCCAGGCCGCCGCCGCCCTTCTCGATCACCTTCGAACCGATGTTCGAGGTCATGATGATCAGGGTGTTCTTGAAGTCCACCGTGCGGCCCTTGGAATCGGTCAGGCGACCGTCCTCCAGCAGCTGCAGCAGCAGGTTGAACACGTCGGGGTGGGCCTTCTCGATCTCGTCGAACAGCACCACGGTGTAGGGCCGGCGACGCACCGCTTCGGTGAGCTGGCCGCCTTCGTTGAAGCCCACATAGCCCGGAGGCGAACCGATCAGCTTGCTGACCGTGTGGCGCTCCATGAACTCCGACATGTCGAGGCGGATCATGGCCTCTTCGCTGCCGAAGAAGTAGGCCGCCAGCGACTTGGTGAGCTCGGTTTTGCCCACGCCGGTGGGGCCGGAGAAGATGAAGCTGGCGATCGGGCGGTTGGGGTTCTTCAGACCCACCCGGGCGCGGCGGATGGCGCGGGACACGGCCTTCACGGCTTCGTCCTGACCGATCAGGCGCTGGTGGAGGGTGTCCTCCATGTTCAGCAACTTGGCCGACTCGCTCTCGGTGAGCTTCTGCACCGGCACGCCGGTCCAGGAGGCCACGATCTGGGCGATGTCCTCCTCGGTCACCATCGGCATGCGCTCGTCATCGCCGGCGAGGACGGTGGGAGCGGGTGCGGCGGCCTCAGGTGCCGGGGCGGCGGCGGTATCGGCCGTCTCCGTGGCGGCTGCCTCAGCCTTGGCGGCCTCGGGCTCCTCCTTGCGGGTCTGCAGGATCGTGCGGATCTGATCGCGCAGCTCCACCTCCTTGTCGCGCAGTTCACCGGCCTTGGTGAAGTCCTGCTCGCGCACCGCGTCTTCCTTCTCCTTCTGGATCTGGCGCAGTTGCTTGTCGATCTCCTTGGCGGCCGGGGGCAGCTTGGAGTTCATCAGCCGCACGCGGCTGCCGGCCTCGTCGATCAGGTCGATCGCCTTGTCGGGCAGGAAGCGGTCGGAGATGTAGCGATCGCCCAGGGTGGCGGCGGCGATCAGGGCCTCGTCGGCGATCTTGAGGCGGTGGTGGGCCTCGTAGCGCTCCTTCAGACCCCGCAGGATCTCGATGGTGTCGTCCACGGAGGGCTCACCCACCTGCACCGGCTGGAAGCGCCGCTCCAGGGCCGCATCCCGCTCGATGTGCTTGCGGTATTCATCGAGGGTGGTGGCGCCGATGCACTGCAGTTCGCCACGGGCCAGGGCCGGCTTGAGGATGTTGGCGGCATCGATGGCCCCCTCGGCGGCGCCGGCGCCGATCAGGGTGTGCACCTCGTCGATCACCAGGATCACGTTGCCCGCGCCCCGGATCTCCTCCATGATTTTTTTGAGGCGCTCCTCAAACTCACCGCGGTACTTGGTACCGGCCACCAGCAGGCCGATGTCCAGGGTGAGAACGCGCTTGTCCTCAAGGATGTCGGGCACGTCGCCGGAGTTGATGCGCTGCGCCAGCCCCTCGGCGATGGCGGTTTTGCCCACGCCGGGTTCGCCGATCAGCACCGGGTTGTTCTTGGTGCGGCGGCCCAGGATCTGGATCACCCGCTCGATCTCGTGCTGGCGGCCCACCACCGGGTCGAGCTTGCCGTCGGCGGCCTGCTGGGTGAGGTTGCTGCCGAATTCATCCAGGGTGGGGGTCTTGGTGGAGCCCTTGCCACCGCCGCCGCCGCTGGCCACCTCGGCGGTTTCGCCGAGCATGCGGATCACCTGGGTGCGCACCTTGGCCAGGTCGACGCCGAGGTTTTCCAGCACCCGGGCGGCCACGCCTTCGCCTTCGCGGATCAGGCCCAGCAGCAGGTGTTCCGTACCGATGTAGTTGTGCCCCAGCTGGCGCGCTTCCTCCAGCGACAGCTCCAGCACCCGTTTGGCCCGGGGCGTGAACGGGATCTCCACGGCCACGAAACCGGAGCCGCGGCCGATGATCTTCTCCACCTCAACGCGGGCGTCCTTGAGGTTGACCCCCATCGACTTGAGCACCTTGGCGGCCACGCCGGTGCCTTCACCGATCAGCCCCAGCAGGATCTGCTCGGTCCCGACGAAGTTATGGCCAAGGCGGCGGGCCTCCTCTTGGGCCAGCATGATCACCTTGATGGCCTTCTCGGTAAACCGCTCGAACATGGGGCGGGACCACGCGCATGTGTCCCCAACCTATCAGGGTTGGATGGGTGTGTGTGGTGCAGTGCCCCACATGGCCAAAACCATTGCTGCGCCAGGGGATCTCCGGCCAGATTTCAACAATTCAGCCGCCAAAGAATTTCGGTTGTTGGCATCAGGAATGGGCGGCAATCCGCACCTCCTGTGCATCGTGTAACCGACGCCATTGGACCAGAGCATCGTCTCCGTTTCGGTAGTAGCCGCGACGGACGCCGGCGGTGCTGAATCCGCAGCGGCCGTAGAGCGCCAGGGCCGCCCCGTTGCTGGCCGCCACCTCCAGGGTGGCGTGGGCGGCCCCGAGGGCCGCCGCCTGCTCCAGCAGCCGCTCCAGCACCCGGCGCCCCAGCCCCTGGCGCTGGCGGGCGGGGTCCACCGCCACCACCGTGATGTGCAGCTCATCCACCACCAGCCAGCCGCAGGCCACGGCGATCAGCTGCTCCCCCTCCAGCAGCCCCCAGCAGGGCCGGCGCGGCTCCTGCAATTCGCTGCTCCACTGGGCGGCGGTCCACAGGCCCCCCAGGGCCCGTTGATCCAGGGCCAGGCAGGCCGGCAGGTGCTCCAGGCCCAGCTCGAGCGCCAACGGCTGATTCGGATGCGCTGGCAACGGAACCACCGCAGGGGGTCTCCTTAGGATCCTCCGATGACCAGCACCCCCACCGCTGCCGTGGCCCTGCGGCCGTTCGAAGCCGAGCGCGACAGCGCCAGCCCCAACCGCAACCTCACCCCCGTGACCACCGCGCTCGATCCGGAGGGTCGGCTGGTGGTGGGTGGTTGCCTGCTGAGCGACCTGGCCCGCCGTTACGGCACACCGTTGTATGTGCTGGATGAGGCCACCCTGCGGGGCACCGCCCAGGCCTACCGCCATGCCCTGGCCAGCCATTACCCCGGTGCGGCCCTGGCGCTGTATGCCTCGAAGGCCAACAGCAGCCTGGCGATCACGGCCCTGGTGGCCGATGAGGGGCTGGGGCTGGATGCGGTGTCCGCCGGTGAACTGCTGACGGCCGTGCAGGGGGGCATGGCGCCGGAGCGCATCGTGTTCCACGGCAACAACAAAAGCGCCGAGGAGCTGCGCCTGGCGGTGGACCTGGGGGTCACCGTGGTGGCCGACAACTGGCTCGACCTGGAGCAGCTGGAGGCCCTGAACCCCAGCCAGCCGGTGCGGCTGATGCTGCGCTTCACCCCCGGCATCGAGTGCCACACGCACGAGTACATCCGCACCGGCCACCTCGACAGCAAGTTCGGCTTTGACCCCGACCAGCTGGAGGCGGTGCTGCAGCACCTCAAGGGCTGCCCCTGGGCCCAGGTGAGCGGCCTGCACGCCCACATCGGCTCCCAGATCTTCGAGCTGCAACCCCACCGCGACCTGGCGGCGGTGATGGCCGATGCCCTCAAGCTGGCCCGGGGGCTGGGCCACCCCGTGTGCGACCTCACCGCTGGCGGTGGCCT
>BJHC01000091.1 GCA_014191535.1 Cyanobium sp.
GCCCTGGCGGCCCAGGGCAAGGCCCCCCGCTTCACCATGAAGCCCGCCATGAGCGGCGCCCAGAAGGCCGAGGTGGTGCGCGCCGCCTACCGCCAGGTGTTCGAGCGGGACATCGCCAAGGCCTACAGCCAGGTGCCCTGCCCGGTGGAAGCCACCCAGGTGCGCCAGGGCGACATCTCCATGCGCGAATTCATCCGCGCCCTGGGCCACAGCAAGGACTACCAGCAGCAGTTCTTCGGCCGCTTCGTGAACAGCCGCGTGGTGGAGCTGGCCTTCCGCCACTTCCTCGGCCGCGGCATCAGCTCCCGCGAGGAGTTCACCCGCTATTTCGACATCGTCAGCGCCCAGGGCCTGAAGGGTCTGGTGGATGCGCTGATCAACTCCATGGAGTACGCGCGGGTGTTCGGCGAGGAGACCGTTCCCTACCTGCGCGACATCGGCGAAGAGGCCCAGGAGAGCGCCGGCTGGGGCTCCAACCGCAAGCTGTTCCGCTTCAGCGCCCCGTTTGAGGGGGCACCCCAGTACGTCACCCTCTACGCGAGCTACCGCCAGCCCTACGCCGACCAGCACCCCTACGGCGGCGGCAACGATCCGCTGGGGCTCAACTACGGCGCGATCTTCCCCTCCGGCACCGCCAGCGTGAACACCCGCCCGGCGCCCCTGAGCTACGACACCCGCCGGATCCTGGTGGGCAATGGCATGCGCCAGCCGGGCCAGATGAACAGCCCGCAGTTCCGGGCCTCCGTGCCCCGCAAGCTGGGGCCGAAGGTGGTGCGCCTGCAGCAGATCGCCACCGGTGGCGCCTCCGTACCCCGCCGGGGCGGCCAACCCAGCATCCGCAACACCGAGGCCAGCACCCAGGCCGTGATCAACGCGGTGTACGTGCAGATCCTCGGCAACAGCGGCTATGCCGGCGAGCGCAACAAGGTCGAGGAGATCAAGCTCGAGAACGGCGACCTCAGCCTGCGTGAGTTTGTGCGCCAGGTGGCCCGCAGCGATGCCTTCCGCCGGCGCTACTGGAGCGGCCTCTACATCTGCAAGGCCATTGAGGTCATGCACCGCCGCATCCTTGGCCGCCCCACCTTCGGCCGCTGGGAGATCGACGCCTACTTCGATGTGGCCGCCCGCAAGGGCTTCTACGGCGTCGTGGACGCCATGGTGAACAGCACCGAATACAACGACTGCTTCGGGGAGGACACCGTTCCCTACGAGCGCTTCATCACCCCCACCGACCTCAGCACGCGTCGGATGCCGGCCCTGAAGCGCGCCTTCAACGCCGCCGCTTACACCGACACCACCCCCCAGATCCGCCCGGATGCCACCCAGCGGCAGACCTTCCGGGGCAGCGGCAGCCTCACCCCCCGCAACCTCCAGAGCCGCCCCATGGAGGTGCGCGGCCAATGGAGAGCCTCCCTCACCGGCGGGGAAACCCTGCCCTCGGCCTCCGACACTGCCAGCGGCACCTCCTTCCGACCGTCTACCCCCATCCGCAGCTGGGCTGCCCCCAGCTGGCAAGCCGACGCTGCTTCAGCCCCCCGTCGCAGGAGCGACGCAACCGGGGCCGCGCTGCAGCCCGGCGCCGCCATGGCCAAGGCCCTACAACCGGGCCCGCTCAAGGGGTTCGCGAAGCGCCAAAGCCTGGGCCCCGTGGTGAGCCTCTCCCGCAACCCCAGCGACGCTGAGCTGAGCGAGGCCATCGCTGCTGTGTACCGCCAACTGCTGGGCCGTCAGCCGCTGGAATCAGAGCAGCTGGTGAATGCCGAATCCCAGCTCCGCGAGGGGGCGCTATGCGTGGCCGAATTCGTGGCCCAGGTGGCTCAGAGCGACCTCTTCTTCAGTCGCCTCAACCGAATGGTGCCCTTCAAGGCCGCATCCGCGGCTTACCTGGCCCTGCTCGGCCGCGCCGCCCAGCCGGTTGAAACCAGTGCCTTCCTGGCCACCCGGGGTGCGTCAGGGCTCAACCGAGCGCTCGAGATGGTGCTCGAAAGCCCCGAATACAGCCTCCGGTTCGGGCGCGACACGGTGCCCCATGTGATGGGCATGGCCACCAACGATGGTCTCCCCCTCATCAGTGTTAATCGGACCGCCGCCCTCTACGGCGGCAACGCTGCACTCAACCCCGACTGAGCCCATCCTGCGCATCCTGCGCCCGGTTCATCCGGATCGCCCCCCGCACGACGCGGGGGCTTTTGATGGGAGCTCTATGGAGACAAATTGTGATACAAATTCACCTGCAAAATCAATAGATTGTTGTCAACAACTGGCCTGGCAGCCTTTTAGCGACAATACCTGAGAATGATTGCGGCGCAAGCATTTTGAGCGGCGAGCCACGCCCCTAACTGCCGTGAAGAACTGTTACCAGGCCGCCGGGTGCCGCAGGGCGCTAGCGCAGAATACCGAAGCGGATAGCCCTGCTACCGCGCCTTCAGCCGCTTCAAACCGGCTGGAATCCACCCCTTACCCACCGGATACCGGTCTCCATTCTGGCGACCGCTTGTTTCGAGGCAGAACTGCATGAGCATCGTCTCCAACTCGATCATCAACGCGGACGCCGAAGCCCGCTATCTCAGCCCTGGCGAACTCGACCAGATCAAAGCCTTCGTCACAGGTGGCCAACGTCGCCTGCGCGTGGCCCAGGTTCTGAGCGAGAGCCGTGAGCGCATCGTCAAGACCGCCGGGGGCGCCCTGTTCCAGAAGCGCCCCGACGTGATCTCCCCCGGCGGCAATGCCTACGGCGAGGAAATGACCGCGTCCTGCCTGCGCGACATGGATTACTACCTGCGCCTGGTGACCTACGGCATCGTGGCCGGCGATGTGACCCCGATCGAAGAGATCGGCATCATTGGTGCCAAGGAGATGTACCGCTCCCTGGGTACACCGCTTGAGGCCCTCGCTGAATCGGTGCGCGAGATGAAAAACGCCTCGATGGGTCTGCTCACCGGCTCCGATGCCGAAGAGGCTGGCTTCTACTTCGACTACGTCGTCGGCGCCCTCTCCTGAGGTTGCTTCCTCTCCACCACACCGCCTCTTCGAACAGGTTCCATGCAAGACGCCATCACCAACGTCATCAACCAGTCCGACGTTCAAGGTCTGTATCTGGACAGCGCCTCCATGGGCCGTCTGGAGCAGTACTTCTCCAGCGGTGAGCTGCGGGTTCGTGCCGCCGCCACCATCAGCGCCAACGCCACGGCCATCATCAAGGAAGCTGTTGCCAAGGCGTTGCTGTACTCGGACATCACCCGTCCGGGCGGCAACATGTACACCACCCGTCGCTATGCAGCCTGCATCCGCGACCTCGACTACTACCTGCGCTATGCCACCTACGCCATGCTGGCCGGTGACACCTCGATCCTCGACGAGCGCGTGTTGAACGGTCTCAAGGAGACCTACAACTCCCTGGGCGTGCCCATCGGCGCCACCGTGCAGTCGATCCAGGCCATGAAGGAAGTCACCGCCTCCCTGGTGGGCCCCGACGCCGGCCGTGAGATGGGCGTGTACTTCGACTACATCAGCTCCGGCCTGGGCAACTGAGGCTCAACCCATGCGCCTGTTCAAAGTCACGGCCTGCATCCCCTGTCCGGAGAAAGCCCGTTCGCAGCGCGAGCTGCAGAACACCTTCTTCACCAAGTGGGTGCCCTACGAGAGCTGGTTCGCTGAACAGCAGCGGATCATGAAGCAGGGCGGCAAGATCCTCAAAGTTGAGCTGGTCACCGGTCGCCGTCAGGTGAACGTCGGCAACTGAAGCCCACATCCAAGCCTTCCTTTCAGCCCGGCCTTGCCGGGTTTTTTTGTTGGCGTGAACCGCCGACATACGGGATCATCGGAGCCTGTTTCCTCCGCTGATTTGGCGCGCACCGCCCCCCCGCCATCGGCGTCAGCCCGCCCCCAGGCCAGCCGCAGCGCAGCCCAAGGCGCCCCTCGGCTGCCGGTGCCCTTCAGCCATTGGCCCGCGGAGGCCCGGCTTCTACTGGGCATGGTGGCCTTGTGGTGCCTGCTGGGGCTGGCGGTGTTGGGGTCCGCCAGCTGGTGGGTGGCGGCCCGGGAAATGGGTGACGCCACCTACTACCTCAAGCGCCAGGCCCTGTGGCTGATCGCCAGCTGGGGCCTGCTCTACCTGGGCCTGCGCATCAACCTGCGCCGTTGGCTGCGGCTGGCGGCGCCGGCGCTGCTGATCGGCATGGTGCTGATCGCCCTCACCCTGGTGATCGGCAGCACCGTGAATGGCGCCAGCCGCTGGCTGGTGATCGGGCCCATCCAGATCCAGCCCACGGAGCTGATCAAGCCCTTCCTGGTGCTGCAGGGGGCCTCGCTGTTCTCCCACTGGAACCGCATCGCCGCCGATCAGAAACTGATCTGGCTGGGGGTGTTTGCCGTGACCCTCGGCCTGATCCTCAAGCAGCCCAACCTCAGCACCGCCTCCCTGTGCGGCATCCTGCTGTGGTTGATGGCCCTGGGCTCCGGTCTGCCCCTCTGGGCCATGTTGGGCAGCGCCGGCACGGGGCTGGCCGTGGCCATCGGCAGCATCTCGATCAACGACTACCAGCGCGTTCGCGTCACCTCCTTCCTCAACCCCTGGACCGACGCCCAGGGGGATGGCTACCAGCTGGTGCAGAGCCTGCTGGCCATCGGCTCCGGCGGTCTCTGGGGAGAAGGATTCGGGCTCTCGACCCAGAAGCTGCAGTACCTGCCGATCCAGAGCACCGATTTCATCTTTGCCGTGTTCGCCGAGGAGTTCGGCTACGTGGGCTCGGTGGTGCTGCTGCTGTTCCTGCTGCTATTTGGCTTTGTGGGGCTGCGGGTGGCCCTGAGCTGCCGTAGCAACCAACAACGGCTGGTGGCCCTGGGCTGCACCACCCTGCTGGTGGGGCAATCGATCCTGAACATCGCCGTGGCCAGCGGCGCCATGCCCACCACGGGCCTGCCCCTGCCGATGATCAGTTACGGCGGCAATTCCCTGCTCTCCAGCCTGCTCACCGCCGGCCTGCTGCTGCGCTGCTCCCTGGAGGGGGCCGGCCTGGAGCCAGGCCACCCGCGCCGCCAACAGCGCCAACGCGCCGGCCGTGAAAGCGTGTCGATAGGCTGAGCCCCGGCGCTGCACACACCCCTCGATGGCGGCTACGGCCCTGGCGGATTGGGCCCGCAGCGGCGAACAGATCCTGCAGAGCTCCCTGGCCCATCCCGGCGCCCTCACCTTGGGGCTGGTTTTCGCTGGCGGATTGCTCACCAGCCTGGGCCCCTGCTCCCTCTCCCTGTTGCCGGTGACCCTCGCCTACCTGGCCGGCTTCGACAGCGACCGCCAGCGCCCCTGGCTGCGCAGCCTCAGCTTCTGCGCCGGCATCGCCGCCTCCCTGGTGCTGCTGGGGCTGGTGAGTGGAGGCCTGGGCCGCATCTACGGCCAGGTGCCCGGCCTGGTGCCCACCCTGGTGGCCCTGCTGGCGGTGCTGATGGGGCTCAACCTGCTGGGCCTGCTGCCGCTGCAGCTGCCGGCGGGCCCCGATCCCGAGCAGTGGCGCCAACGGGTGCCGCCGGCCCTGGCCCCGGTGGCGGCGGGCCTGGCCTTCGGCCTGGCGGCCTCCCCCTGCACCACCCCGGTGCTGGCGGTGCTGCTGGGCTGGATTTCCCAGGCCGGCCAACCCCTGGCGGGAGCGATTCTGCTGAGCGCCTTCGCCGCCGGGCAGGTGATGCCACTGCTGCTGGCGGGCGCGGCGGCCGCCTCCCTGCCGCGGCTGCTGGCCCTGCGGGCGCTGGGCCAATGGGTGCCCCCCGTGAGCGGTGTTGTGCTGCTGGTGAGCGGTGCCCTCACCCTGCTGGCCCGCTGGAGCTGAGGAACCGCCGATGAAACGTCTGATCGCCTGGATCTCCGACCTGCGGCTGGCCATCGGCCTGCTGATCGTGATCGCCATCGCCAGCGGCCTCGGCACCCTGGTGCCCCAGAAGGAAAGCCCGGAGCTGTACCACCGCGTCTACGACGCGGAACCCTGGCTGGGGCTGTTCAACGGCGACGCCCTGCTGAACCTCCAGCTCGACCACGTGTATTCCAGTGGCTGGTTTCTGGCGCTGCTGGCCTGGCTGGGGCTGGCCCTGATCCTCTGCAGCTGGCGCCGCCAGTGGCCCGCGCTGCGGGCGGCCCTGCGCTGGATCGACTACAGCGCGCCGCGCCAGCTCAGCAAACTCACCCTGGCGGAAACCATTCCCTGCAGCGATCCGGCCGAGAGCCTGAACCGCTTGCAGCAGCTGCTCAGCCAACGGGGCTGGCAGGTGCAACCCCATGACAACCGACTGGCGGCGCGCCGCGGCGTGAGC